>CAYMTH010000395.1:0-5426 GCA_964393235.1 uncultured Solibacteraceae bacterium
AACTCAGCCCGATCTTCTTTTCCGCCGCGTTCAGGCGGATGATCTTGAAGGTGTGCTCGCTGCCCACCGGCAACGCGGGCTTCTCTTTCCCCGCCGTCCCGACGATCTCCGACGAGTGGCACAGCGCTTCCACGCCCGGCGCCACCTCGACGAACACCCCGAACGTAGCCGCCCGGCATACCCGCCCGCGCACGATGTCGCCCACCTGATGCGAGGCGAAGAACGACTCCCACTGGTCCGGCTGCAACTGCTTCACACCCAGCGACAACCGCCGCGTCGGCGCGTCGATATTGAGGATCACCGCCTGCACCACCTGCCCCTTCTTCAGTACTTCCGAAGGATGCTTGATGTGCTTCGTCCACGACAGGTCGCTCACGTGCACCAGCCCGTCGATGCCCTCTTCGATCTCGATAAAGGCCCCAAATTCCGACAGCTTCCGCACACGCCCTTCGACGACGGTCCCGATCGGATACCGCGATTCCACCGTCGTCCACGGGTCGTCTTCCAACTGCTTGATCCCCAGCGACACCCGCCGGTCCCGCGGCTTGATGTCCAGAATCACGCTCTCCACCGTGTCGCCGACCTTCACCACCTTCGACGGGTGCTTCATCCGCCGCGACCACGTCATCTCGGAGATATGAATCAGCCCCTCGACCCCCGCCTCGAGCTCCACGAACGAGCCGTAATCGGTGATCGAAACCACCCGCCCGATCACGCGCCCGCCGATCTGATACCGGTCGTGCACCGACTCCCACGGGTCCGGCGCCATCTGCTTCAGCCCGAGCGAAATCCGTTCCTTGTCCCGGTCGAACTTCAACACCCGCAGCGACAGCTCCTGCCCCACCTGCACCAGCTCCGACGGATGCGTCACCCGCCCGTAGCTCATGTCGCTCACATGCAGCAGCCCGTCGATCCCGCCCAGGTCGATGAACGCCCCGTAGTCGGTCAGGTTCTTCACGATCCCCTGCAGAATCGTCCCCTCCGCCACCGTCTCGAGCAGCGCCGACTTCCGGTCGGTGACCTCCGACTCGAGCGCCGCCTTCCGGCTCACCACCACGTTCCCGCGCCGCCGGTTCAGCTTCAGAATCCGCACCGGAATGTGCTGCCCCACCAGCGCATCCAGGTTGTACACCGGCCGCACGTCCACCTGCGAACCCGGCATGAACGCTTCCACGCCGACGTCGACCATCAGCCCGCCCTTGGTCCGGCCCGTCACCAGGCCGCTCACCAGCAGGTTGTCGCGAAACGCCTGCTCCAGCGTCTCCCAGTTCTTCGAGTTCTGCGCCTTCCGGTGCGACAGAGGAACATAGCCCTCGGGCGTCAGAGTCCCGCCCTTTTCCACCATCACTTCGATCGTGTCGCCCGGCTGCACCGCCGGCCGGCCTTCCACCACAGGGATCTGGCCGATCGGCACCACGCCTTCCGACTTATACCCGAAGTCGACGATCACTTCGTTCGGCGTTACTTTCAGGACGTAGCCCTGCAGCACTTCGCCTTCCGCTGGAGGCGCGAAATGGCTGTAGTCGTCCAGCATCTCGTCCGACATCATCTCTTCGGTGAAGTAGTCGTCGCTGGACGGCTCACCTTCAACGGGCGGTCCCGGCACTCCCGGTCTTCCGTGGGGAGCCTCCGCGGCCGGGCCTGGCTGGCGCGCCGCAGTGGCGGGTACTGCATCGTCCGGGATCGGAAATTCGGGATCGTTGCCCATTGCCTGTTCTCCGTGCGCGGCAATGAGATCCTATTCAATCCCGTGGAACGCCAAACCCCGCTGCCGGCCGCAAAAAATTCGCTCCCGCCTCGGGAGGGGGAGCGCAAACTTACTCCGAAACTATAGCGGATTCAATGAGATATGTCAACATCCCGCTTCGCTTTTTCCATCCGATACTGCGCTTTTCCTAAACCTTCCCGTCTCTCCTGCCGATATCTTCTATCAGGAGACGATGCTGTTGGAAGTAGCCACTCAACTCCCGCCGGGTTCCGCCGGCAACTCCCCCGATGCCGAGGCCATGCGCGCGCTGCAACGGACGCATGCCCGTATGCTCGCCGCGCTCAACCACGAGATCCGCACGCCCCTCACCGGTATTCTCGGCATGTCGGACCTGCTGCTCGAATCGGCCCTCTCCTCCGAACAGCGCGAGTACGTCCAGTCCACCCGATCCTGCGCCGAAACTCTTTTAGAATCATTGAGTAACGCGCTCGAGTATGCCTCCGTCGCCGCCGGCGACGTCAAGCTCGCCGAGGCCCCGTTCCACCTCCACGAGGTCGTCCGCGCCGCCGTCGCCGCCATGCAGGAACGCGCCGAAAGCCGCGGCTTGAGTATCGATCTGCTCGCCGACCCCACCGAGAACCCGCTCCAGGAAGTCGTCATCGGCGATGCCGTCCGCCTCCGCCAGGTCATTTCCATCCTCCTCTCGCATGCGATCAATACCTGCGTCCGGGACGAGATCACCGTCGCGCTCTCCACGTTCTTTTCCGCCGCCGACCGCAAACTGATCCTCACCGTCTCGGTCGGCGACAACGGCCCTGACCTTCCTCCGGACCGCCTCCGCCACCTCTTCGACCCGCCCGATACCCTCAGCTATACCCATTCCCGGCTCGAACTCGGCCTCCCGCTCGCCTTCCAGCTCATCCGCGCCATGGGCGGCCAGCTCGAAGCCGAGTCCATCGAAGGCTCTGGCACCCTGTTCACCATCACGCTCCCCCTCCGTGTCCCGGAGGCCACCGCCGAACCCGGCCTGCGCCCCGCCGGAACCCGCGCCTTTAAACCACAGATCCTCCTCGTCGAAGACAACGAGGTCGCCCAGCGCTTCATGCGCACGGTCCTCGAACGCAAGGGCTACGACGTCCGTGTTGCCGCCTCCGGCGCCGAAGCCATCGATGCCGTCGTTGCCGCCCCCTTCGATCTTGTCCTCATGGACGTCCAGATGCCCGAAATGGATGGCCTCGAATGCACCCGCCGCATTCGCCATCTGCCCTCCGGCCGGACCGTCCCCATCGTCGCCTGTACCGCCAATACCGCTTACGAGGTCCGAGCCTCCTGCATCGACGCCGGTATGGGCGACTTCCTCTCCAAACCCGTTCACACCACCGAACTCGTCGAAGTCGTCGCCCGCTACGTCAACGCCCGCTGATTTTCGGGTCCGTCCCCCCTCCCATGCGATAATCAGAGGGTTCTAATGACTGACCCTAAACTTCGCCGGGAAGCCCTATATGACGCCCTCGCCTCGCGCATCCTTGTCCTCGATGGCGCCATGGGCACCGAAATGCAGCGCTGCAACCTCCATGCCCACGATTTCGGCGGCCCCGAACTCGAAGGTTGCAATGAAAACCTCGTCATTACTCGCCCCGATGTCGTCCTCAAGGTCCACCGCGACTATCTGAGCTCCGGCTCCGATATCATCGAAACCAATACCTTTGGCTCCATGCCTCTCGTCCTCGCCGAGTACGGCCTCGAGGGCAAAGCCTACGAAATCTCCGCCGCCGCCGCCCGCCTCGCCCGCCAGGCCGCCGCCGAGTTTTCCACTCCCGAAAAGCCCCGCTTCGTCGCCGCCTCCGTCGGCCCGACGACCAAGATGCTCTATCTCACCGGCGGCGTCACCTTCGAGGAGATGCTCGAGTCGTATTACACCCAGTTCCGCGGCCTCGTCGACGGCGGCGCCGACATCCTCCTCATCGAAACCTGCCCCGATACCCTCAACGTCAAGGCCGCCCTCCTCGCCCGCAAACGCCTCGAACAGGAACTCGGCCGCCCGCTCCCCACCATGGTCTCCGGCACCATCGAACAGATGGGCACCATGCTCGCCGGCCAGCCCGCCGAAGCCCTCTACTCCTCCGTTTCCCACGCCGACCTCCTCTCGATCGGCCTCAACTGCGCCACCGGCCCCGAGTTCATGACCGACCACATCCGGTCGCTCAACGAAATCGCCGAAACCCGCATCTCCTGCTACCCCAACGCCGGCCTCCCCAACGAGGAAGGCAAGTACCTCGAAACCCCCGACTCGCTCGCCTCCCAGCTCGAGCGCTTCGCCGATAACGGCTGGCTCAACATCGTCGGCGGCTGCTGCGGCACCACACCGGCCCATCTCAAGGCGATCGCCGAAATGGCCGTCGGCAAAAAGCCCCGCCCGAACAAGCCCCCCACGCACCGCACGTTCTTCTCCGGCATCGAACTCGTCGAGGCCGAAGAGTCCAACCGCCCCCTCATCGTCGGCGAACGCACCAACGTCATCGGCTCCCGGCTCTTCAAGAACCTCATCGCCGACGAAAAGTGGGAAGAGGCCACCGACATCGCCCGCCGCCAGGTCCGCAACGGCGCCCACGTCATCGACGTCTGCCTCCAGTCCTCCGACCGCGACGAGATCCAGGACATCCCCCACTTCTACCGCCTCCTCGTCCACAAGGTGAAGGCGCCCATCATGATCGACACGACGGACCCCGCCGCCGTCGAACTTAGCCTCAAATACTGTCAGGGTAAGTCGATCATTAACTCTATCAACTTAGAGGACGGCGAAGAGAAGTTCGAGGCCATGTGCCCCATCGCCAAGTCCTACGGCGCCGCCCTCGTCGTCGGCACCATCGACGAGGACCCCGTCCAGGCCCAAGCCTTCACCCGCGAACGCAAACTCGCCGTCGCCCAGCGCTCCGTCGACTTACTCACTTCCAAGTACGGCATCCACCCGGAAGATATCATCATCGACCCCCTCGTCTTCCCCTGCGCCACCGGTGATGAGAATTACATCGGCGGCGCCGTCGAGACCATCGAGGCCGTCCGCCTCGTCAAACAGAACATCCCCTACGTCAAGACCGTCCTCGGCGTCTCTAACATCTCCTTCGTCCGCCCCGCCTCCGCCCGGGAGATTGTCAACTCGGTCTTCCTCTACTACTCCACCAAGGCCGGCCTCGACCTCGCCATCGTCAACGCCGAAAAGCTCGAACGCTTCGCCGCCATCCCCGAACACGAACGCCGCCTCGCCGAGCACCTGCTCTTCAACTCGCCCCCGGTCGACGTCCCCGAGGACCACGCCCACTTCGAACTCCTCCAGAACGTCCCCGACGACTGGCGCCTCCAGTCCAAGGAACAGCGCGCCGCCGTCAACCAGTTCCACATCGCCGCCATCACCGAGCACTTCCGCCAGTCCGCCCCCAAAACCAAGGCCAAGGCGGCCGACCTCCCGCTCGACGAACGCCTCGCCAACTACATCATCCAGGGCTCCAAAGACGGCCTCGTCGAGGACCTCGACCGCAAACGCGCCGAAGGCGCCGCCCCGCTCGACATCATCAACGGCCCCCTCATGGCCGGCATGAACGAGGTCGGCCGGCTCTTTAACAACAACGAACTGATCGTCGCCGAGGTCCTGCAGTCGGCCGAAGCCATGAAGGCCGGCGTCGCCCACCTCGAACAGTTCATGGAGAAGGCCGACACCGCC
>CAYMTH010000396.1:0-330 GCA_964393235.1 uncultured Solibacteraceae bacterium
CGGAGATGGGGTGTTGGAAGGTAGGGTCGAGGTTTTTGAGATTGGGGAGTTTGGATTTGTCGAGTTCGGCGAGGAGGTTCTGCTCGCGCATGGGGGGGACGATGTAGTGGGTGGGGAAGACGACGTCCCAGCCGGAGTTGCCGGAGAAGACGCGGGCGAGCATTTCCTCGTTTGATTCGTAGACGGAGTAGCGGACTTTGACGCCGAAGCGGCGCTCGAACTCGGGGACGGTTTCGGGGGCAACGTAGGCCGACCAGTTGAAGACGTTGAGGCGGCGGGCGTTGGCGGGCGCGCAACCGGCGAGGCCGGCGAGAGCGACGTGGAAGGCGC
>CAYMTH010000396.1:340-4570 GCA_964393235.1 uncultured Solibacteraceae bacterium
CGGCGAGCGCGGCGAGGGTCTGGCGGCGGGTCTTCATGCTTTTTGCATCCGGTCGGAAATTAGGATTAACGCGCCGAAGCCGAGGAAGATGACGGTGGAGATAGCGCTGACGACGGGGTTGGCACCGCGGCGGGCCATGGCGTAGAGGACCATGGGGAGCGTTTCGGAATCGACACCGGCGACGAGGCTGGTGATGACGTAGTCGTCGAAGGAAACGGTGAAGGCGAGGAGGGCGGCGGCGGCGATGCCGGGCTTGAGGATGGGGAGCGTGACGAGGCGGAAGGCCTGCCATTCGTTGGCGCCGAGGTCGAGGGCGGCCTCCTCGAGGGCGGGTTCGGCGGTGCGGAGGCGGGCCATGACGACGAGCAGGACGTAGGCGATGGAGAAGGCGACGTGGGCGAGGATGACGGTGTGCATGCCGAGCTGGACCTGCCAGAAACGGAAGACCCATTGGAACAGGGCGAGGAGCGAGATGCCCGTGACGATTTCGGGCGTGACGAGGGAGAGATAGAGCGAGCCGGAGAGCCACTTCGCGTTGCGCTTCCAGAGGCCGTAGGCGCAGAGGGTGCCGATGATGGTGGCGAGAACGGTCGAGGCGACGGCGATGACGAGGCTGTTCCAGGCGGCTTCGCCGAGTTGCGCGTCGGTGAACATGGCGCGGTACCACTCAAGCGAGAAGCCCTCCCAGACGGTGAACTTCGAGCTGTTGAAGGAGAAGGCGCAGAGGATGAGCAGCGGGACGTGGAGGAAGGCGTAGACGAGGGCGGCGAAGAGGGCGAGGAAGCGGCTCTGTTTCATAGGACCTCTTCGCCGTCGCGGTTGAGGAGTGCGGTGAGGAGAACCATGACGAGGGCCATGAGGGCGAGCGAGACGGCGGCGCCGAAGGGCCAGTCGCGGGCGGTGGTGAACTGGTTCTGAATGAGGTTGCCGATCATGATGCTCTTGCCGCCGCCGAGGAGGTCGGGCGTCAGATAGGCGCCGAGGCAGGGGATGAAGACGAGGACGCCGGCGGCGCGCATGCCGGGCGCGCAGAGCGGCAGGACGACGTGGCGGATGGTTTCCCACGGGGTGGCGCCCAGGTCGGCGGCAGCTTCGAGGAGGGCTTTGTCGAGACGGTCGAGATTGGAGAAGAGCGGCAGGACGGCGAAGGGGAGATAGCCGTAGACGAGGCCGACGACGACGGCGGTTTCGTTGTAGAGGAGGGGGAGGGGCTGGTCGATGATTTTGAGCGAAAGGAGGATGGAGTTGATGAGGCCGGAGTCGCGGAGGAGGAACATCCAGGCGTAGGTGCGGACGAGGAAGGAGGTCCAGAAGGGGAGGATGACGAGGTAGAGGTAGATCGACTTCCACTTCGCGTCGGCGCGGGCGATGAAGAGGGCGAGGGGGAAGGCGACGGCGAGGCAGAGGAGCGTGGCGAGGGTGGCCATGACGAGGGATCGCCAGAGGATGACGCCGTAGAGGGGATCGAAGAGGCGCTGGTAGTTTTCGAGGGTCCAGGGGCCGGTGACGCCGCCGTAGACGCCGCGCGTCATGAAGCTGTAGGCGACGATGATGGTGAGCGGGATGAGGAACAGGACGACGGTGAAGGCCGCCGAGGGGGCCAGGAAGAGCGCGCGGAGGCGGTTCATTCGCGCACCGGGAGTTCGTCGGCCGGGTGCCACCAGACGTGGACAGGCTCGCCGGTCTGGTAGGCGTCCTCGGAGTGCGGGACCTGGGCGGTGACGGTGACGCCGGCGGCGGTGCGGGTCTGGACGTGGAAGCAGTCGCCGAGGAAGATGGAGGTTTCGACGCGGGCTTCGACGGAGCGGCTGGAGCCGTTGGGGCGGGTGCGCGAGATGCGCGTGGATTCGGGGCGGACGCCGACGCCGTCGACCCAGTTGACGGCGCCGAGGAAGCCGGCGACGAAGCGGGTGGCGGGTGTGAGATAGATCTGTTTGGGATCGCCGATTTGTTCGATGCGGCCTTTGTTCATGACGGCGATCTGATCGGAGAGCGACAGGGCTTCTTCCTGATCGTGGGTGATGAAGAGGAACGTGATGCCGAGCTGTTTTTGCAGCTGTTTGAGCTCGATGCGGACGCGTTTGCGGAGGGCGGGGTCGAGGGCGGAGAGCGGTTCGTCGAGCAGGAGGAGTTCGGGTTCGAGGACGAGGGCGCGGGCGAGGGCGGTGCGCTGTTTTTCGCCGCCGGAGAGGTTGGCGGGAGAGCGGTCGCCCTTTTCCTGAAGGCCGACGAGCTCGAGCATGCGCTTCACTTTGGGCGCGATGGCGGCGGCGGATTCGCCGCGGCGTTCGAGGCCGAAGGCGATGTTCTGCGCGGCGGTGAGGTGGGGGAAGAGGGCGTAGCTTTGGAAGACCGTGGTGACGGGGCGTTCGTAGGGGCGGAGCCCGTTGAGGATGCGGCCGCCGAGTTGGATGGTGCCGCGGTCGGGCTCCTCGAAGCCGCCGATCATGCGCAGGGTGGTGGTTTTGCCGCAGCCGGAGGGTCCGAGCAGGGAGTAGAAACAGCCCTTGGGGACGTCGAGAGAGATGTTGTCGACGACCTTGGCGGCGGGGAACGACTTCGATAGCGCGGAGAGCGCGAGGGCGGTTTCCATGACGGCTTTCAATACCGTACTTTAGCGGAAAAGGCGGCCCAGGCATCGAAGGGCGCGTTGGCGCGGTGCTCGCAGGCGCGCGCCATGGGGACGATGCGTTCGGCGACGGGGAGGCACATCTGGCGGTAGAAGAGCGAATCGTCGAAGCCGGCGCGGGCGGCCTGGTGCTGGTCGGCGGCGTACCAGACGCGGTCGAGGCGGGCCCAGAGGATGGCGCCGAGGCACATCGGGCAGGGCTCGCAGCTCGAGTAGATTTCGCAGCCGGAGAGGTCGTGGGTGGCGAGCGCCGCGGCGGCGCGGCGGATGGCGGTGACCTCGGCGTGGGCGGTGGGATCGCAGGAAGCGGTGACGAGGTTGACGCCTTCGGCGACGAGTTCCCCGCCCCGGGCGATGACGGCGCCGAACGGGCCGCCGTGGCCGGAGTTGACGTTTTCGACGGCGAGGGCGATGGCGCGTTCGAGCCAGTATGCCGGGTCGGGGGAAGTGGGCATCTCGTTGTTATCATAGGGGAAATGGCAGAGCGCGAGACAGCGGCGGGAATCGGCGTGCGGGCGGAATCACCGCTGGCGGCGTTGACGGCGCGCGTGGAAGGATCGTTGCGCGGGAAGGCCGAGGTGGTGCGGCTGAGCCTGGCGTGCCTGCTGTCGCGCGGGCACCTGTTGATCGAAGACGTGCCGGGCGTGGGGAAGACGACGCTGGCGAACGCGATCGCGCGGGCGGTGGACTGCGGATTTCACCGGCTGCAGTTCACGGCCGACATGCTGCCGGCCGACGTGACGGGCGTGAGCGTGTTCAACGCGCACACGGCGGAGTTCGAGTTCAAGCCCGGGCCGGTGTTCACGAATTTTCTGCTGGCCGACGAGATCAACCGGGCGACGCCGAAGACGCAATCGGCGCTGCTGGAGGCGATGAACGAGGGGCAGGTGAGCGTGGACGGGCGGACGTATCCGCTGGCGCGGCCGTTCATGGTGCTGGCGACGCAGAATCCGCTGGAGCACCACGGGACGTATCCGCTGCCGGAGTCGCAGCTGGACCGGTTCCTGATGCGGCTGCGGATCGGGTATCCGGACGCGACGAGCGAGCGGGAGATTTTGCGGCGGGGACCGGAGGATCCGCAGGCGCACGCGGGAGCGATTCTGTCGGCGCAGGACGTGCTGGACTTGCAGCAGCAGACCGAGCGGGTGCGGATGGACGACGCGATCGTCGACTACATTCTGGCGATCGTCGAAAAGACGCGGGCGCAGGAGTCGCTTGCGCTGGGTGTGAGCCCGCGCGGGGCGCAGGCGCTGTACCGCGCGGCGCAGGCGATGGCGCTGCTCGACGGGCGCGACTACGGGACGCCGGACGACGTGAAGCGGCTGGCGGTGGCGGTGTTCGGGCACCGCGTGGCATTGTCGACGCGCGTGGCGGCGGCGCAGCGGACGGCGGCGGCGGCCGAGCGGATTATCGAGGAGATTCTGACGCTGACCGAAGTGCCGCTTTAGGCTTCTTGTAGTGGGGCCATTGCGAGGCCACCAGAGCAGCGGCGACGGCGAGGGCGGCGAGGACGATGAACCAGTCGCCGTAGAGCGTGAAGGCGGTCTTTTCGTCAACGAAGCCGAAGGCGACGCGGGCGGAGCGGGCGTCGAAACCGGGCA
>CAYMTH010000396.1:4580-5408 GCA_964393235.1 uncultured Solibacteraceae bacterium
GCAACTGTTCGCGGATCTGGCCGGAGGGAGCGACGACGGCGGTGATGCCGCTGTTGGTGGCGCGGAGGCCCCAGCGGCGGTTCTCGGCGGCGCGCATGCGGACGAGTTGCAGGTGCTGCTCGCGGGCGGGGGTGCGGAAGAAATAACCGTCGTTGGAGAGGTTGAGGAAGACCTGGGCGCCGGCGCGGGCGAAGTCGCGGACGTGGTGGCCGACGGCGGATTCGTAGCAGATGAAGACGCCGGCGGAGCGGCCGTCGACGGGCATCAGGACGATACGGTCGCCGGGGGTGTAGGCGCCGGCTTCGTCGGAAACCTGGTTGACGAAGGAGAACAGCGACGGCACGTATTCGCCGAAGGGGACGAGGAAGACCTTGTCGTAGCGGGTGCCGGTGGGCGCCTGGACGGCGGAGTTGCGCGGGGCGCCGGCGGCGTCGCGCCAGATGGTGCCGAGGATGACGGGGGCGCGGGCGGCGGCGGAGACTTCGGCGACGCGGGCGCGGAGATCGGGGTCGGCGAAGTAGTACATGGGGCCGGGGGTTTCGGGCCAGATGACGGCGTCGACCGGGCCGTCTTCGATGGCGCGGCGGGGGAGGGCGGCGAGTTCGGATTTGGCGGCGGCGTAAGCTTCGGCGGTCCAGTCCATGGAGGCGGGGAGGTTGGGCTGGACGACGGCGGCATGGGCATGGGCGGGGAGGCGGACGGGGAGCTCGGGGAGCAGCGCGGGGCCGAGGGCGAGCAGCGCCCAGAGGGCGTGCTTGCGGTTGTATTGAAGCAGCACCACGGCGAAGCAGCATGCGGAAAGGGCGAATAAAAACGAAATTGCATAGA
>CAYMTH010000397.1:0-5399 GCA_964393235.1 uncultured Solibacteraceae bacterium
TACTTCCCCGACGGCTCCCTCCACCTCGCCTACCATCGGGATGAAGAAGACGTCGCCCGCGAATTCGCCGAGCTCTCTCCCGGCCGCGCCCAATGGATCTCCGCCGGCGACGCCCTCGCCCTTAGCCCCGCCGTTCGATCAAAGGGCCTCCGCGGCGCTCTCTTCAGCGAGCACGAGGTCATCGTCGATCCCCCGCTCACCCTCGCCACCCTCCCGGCCTTCCTCGCCGAACGCTTCGACGTCGAGTTCCACTTCTCCACCGCCGTTACAGACGTCCGCCATGCCCCCGCCGACCGAATTGTCATCTGCTCCGGCGACGACTTCGAAACCCTTTATCCCCGCCTCTTCGCCCATAGCGGCCTCACCCGTTGCAAGCTCCAGATGATGCGCACCGGCCCGCAGCCCGCCGGCTGGCGCATGGGCCCCGCCCTCGCCGCCGGCCTCACCCTCCGGTTCTACTCCTCTTTCTCCATCTGCGCCAGCCTCCCCGCCCTCAAACAGCGCATCGCCGGCGAGCTCCCCGAATACGACCGATGGGGCATCCACGTCATGGCCTCCCCCACCGCCGCCAACGCCGTCACCATCGGCGACTCCCACGAATACGGCCTCGACCTCGCCATCTTCAACCGCGACTCCATCGACGCCCTCATCCTGCAATACCTCGATGGCTTCGCCAAACTCCCCAACCGCGAAATCGCCCAGCGCTGGTCCGGGGTCTACTCCAAACACCCCGACCGTCCCTACTTCACCGCCATGCCCGAGCCCGGCGTCCGCATCGTCACCGGGACAAGCGGATCGGGGATGACTCTCTCGTTTGGTCTGGCTGAGACGTTGACCGCGCAGGATCTGGATTAACCCGCCCCAGACACTGCTCGTACGCCTCGTATACCCCGTCGAAGATCGCGCTCCAGTCCCGCGCCAGAGCCCAGCGCCGCGCCGCCACCCGCATCTCCGCCCGCCTCGCCCCGTTGCTCATCAGTCGCAGGATCGCATCCGCGAATCCCGCCGCGCTCCCGCAAACGAAGCCCGTCTCCCCATCCCGCACGAGGTACTTCGGCCCCCCTCGCCCCGTCACCAGCGCCGGAACCCCCGACGCCAGCGCCTCCTGCACCACGTTCCCATAGGTGTCCGTCTCGGACGGAAAAACGAAAGCGTCCATATCAGCATAGGCGCGCGACAACGCCTCGCCCCGCAGCACGCCGGGAAAGATCGCCCCTTCCAGCCGCCGCCGCAGATAACCGAGCTCGTCCCCCTGTCCCACCACGCAGAAATGAAACGGCCCGGCCCCGGCCGCCCGCAGCATCTCCTGAATATCCACCAGTAGCCGCACGTTCTTCTCCCGGCTCAGCCGCCCCACGTACCCGATCCGGAACGATCCGTCGCACTCCCGCACCCGCTTCCCCGGCTGGAACTGGCTCGTGTCGATCCCCCGCTCCATCAAGCCCGACGGCCTCCCAGTCCGCGTCTCCAGTAGCGCCACCAACTCCGGATTCGGCGCCAGCGTCCGCCGTGCGTACCGGTAATAAAGACTTACCAGCGACAACGACGCCTGCTCAGCCATCCTCTCCACCCCCGGAATCCGCACCCGCCGCCCCGCGTACTCATGCACGTTCGTATGCCACGTCGCCAGCATCGGCACCCGGTACCGGTGCGCCAGGATCAGTCCCAGCAGTCCGCAGTCCGATGGGCCCGTGCCGTGAATCACCTCCGGCCCGAACTCTAGCAACGCCGCCTCCACCGGCTTCCGGTGCCGCCAGTAGAATCCCAGGTCGAACGCCATATCCGCGTCCAGCCGCAGGCTCGGGAATCCCCGCCGGAATTCGCAGTGCGTCACGCTGCCCTCCTTCCAGACCCGTGTCTCCGCTCCCGCATGCACCGCCAATAACGGCAACTCCCGCTCCCGCGCGTATCGCACCAGTTCCCGGCTCGTCCGCGCTACCCCGTTCACTTCGTAGTAACAGTCGGTGAAAAACGCCACTCGCGGCGCCGCGCCAGTCCTCACGGTCGGCACTCCTGCAGCAACTCGGAGGCATACCGGAACGGCGCCAGCCGCCCCGAACTCCGGGCCACCCGCACCAGGAACACGAAGAACCGCACCAGCGCCGGTTCCCCGCCCGGCCAGTACTCCGACAAGGATCGCGCGTACCCCGGCTGCAGCTCGTAGAATACTCGGTCCGACCACAGCCGCCACCCCAACGCATGTTCCGGCTGCTCGTGCAGAATCTCCATCAGGTTCGTCGCAATCCGCAGCGCGAACGGCCGCCGGTACTGCGGCAGAAACAGCACCTCGCTCATCCGCCCTTCCCGCACCTCCTCAACGAACTCGTCAAAAGTCTCCGCATTCGTCAGATTGATATTCGCGTTCGGCTCCGTCCCATGCCGGTCTCCGCCGCTGATCACCGGCATCCCCCACCCCCACGCCATCTCCCGCACCGCCACGTTCTCCTTCCAGGGACGCAATCCGTTCAACTCCAGCGCGTGAATATCCCGCCCGTACCGCGCCAGAAATCGCTCGACCATCGACCGGTGCGCCGCCGCCCCGATCCCCGCCTCGTCCCACAGGGGATGGTTCAACACCACCAGCACGTTCCGGAACTGCCCCAGCCATCCCACCAGCGCCGCCGGATGCGCCGCGTACGCCAATACCTCATGCGCCCGTCCCGGCGGAAGATTGTGGATTCCCAAATGCAAAAAGGACTCCCCGATCGGCACCGTCAGCTCCACCGACGCCGGGCACCCCACCGCCGCATGCGCCTGCAGGGAATCGTGGTCCGTTAACGACACCAGCGGCCGCAACCCCAACCCCTCGATCTGCACGCTCTCCAGACGCACCGCCGCCGCCGGATCCAGCGGCGGCGTCCACCACCCCTTCCGGAAGTCCAGCCGCTGCCGGTGATGCCGCTCGAACTGATCCGCCAGCCGCGCCACCTCCCGCGCCACCGCCGGCACCCGCGCCGCGATCCGCGGTATGAAATCCAACAACTCCTTCGAGTGCAGCGTGTGGCTGTGCAGCGACACGCCCGTCCGGTAACGCCGTACCGTCGTTTCGTCTTTCCAGTGGAAGTGTAGGGGGGATGGCACAGGATCTCCTGTCCGAAGATAGGCCCCCCGCGTTTCACCCGCACGGCTGATTCATGACAATCCAATCAAACATTCGCGCCACCTTTTGTTTTCCCACCCCTGTCAACGTCACGCAGCGTCCCTTTCATTCCAATGCAACTTCCCCGGCGTACCGTGACGCCAAGCCCATGCCGAGCCCCCCCTCCCCCCCCCCCCCCCCCATCCCCCTTCCCCCTCCCCCCGCGCCCCTCGAACGCGTCTCCAGACTTAACGAACTCCGCGACCTCTGGCGCCGGGCCATGTCCCGCCCCGCCGGCTCCATCCACGATAAAGTCATCGCCGAACTCGAACTCCGCCCGGACTACCGCGGCGCCATCGACGACATCCCCGCCCACGGCCCGCTCATCATCGTCGCCAACCACCCCTTCGGCATCGTCGAAGGCCCCGTCCTCGGCGCCCTCCTCGAACGCATCCGCCCCGACGTCCTCTTCGTCACCAACTCCCTCCTCGCCGAACTCCCCGAACTCCGCCCCCAACTCATCGCCGTCGACCCCTTCGGCGACGCCGCCCACGCCAATTCCGCACCTGTCCGCGCCTCCCTGCGCCACCTCCAGTGCGGTGGCGCCCTGGTCATTTTTCCCGCCGGCCAGGTCTCCTCCCTCCACCCGCCCCTCGGCCGCGTGCAGGACGCCGACTGGCAGCCCATGGCCGCCCGCCTCGCCCTCAAAACCGGCGCTCCTGTCGTCCCCGTCTTCTTCGACGGCCACAACGGCCCCGCCTTCCAACTCGCCGGCCTCATCCACCCCGCCCTACGCACACTCCTTCTTCCCGCGCAGATGCTCGCCA
Source organism: uncultured Solibacteraceae bacterium (assembly GCA_964393235.1). Classification (GTDB taxonomy): domain Bacteria; phylum Acidobacteriota; class Terriglobia; order Bryobacterales; family Bryobacteraceae. The sequence goes on from CAYMTH010000397.1 coordinate 3,907, forward strand.
AACGCCGCCGCCCCGTCCGCCTCGTCGTCGGCAAACCCCTCTCCGTCTCCCGCTTCACCGATCCCGTTCGGCTCACCGCCTTCCTCCGCTCCCGCACCTATTCCCTCGCCCTCCGCACCCGCCACGCCGCCGTCGCTCCGCCGCTCCCTGCCGACCCGCTCCGCTCCGAAATAGCCTCCCTCTCTCCCATCCTTTCCTCCGGCCCCTTCGATGTCTTCCTCGAACCCGCTCCCCGCATCCCCGTCGCCCTCCGCGAAATCGGCCGCCTCCGCGAACTTACCTTCCGCGCCGCCGGCGAGGGCTCCGGCCAGCCCCTCGACCTCGACCGCTTCGACGCCCATTACTCCCACCTCTTCGTCTGGCACCGCGAACATCGGGAAATCGCCGGCGCCTACCGCCTCGCCGATTGCGCCACCCTCCCCGCCAACCCCGGCCCTTACTCCGCCACCCTCTTCCATTTCCCCCGTTCCTGGCAATCCCTCTCCTCCCAAGCCGTAGAACTGGGCCGCTCCTTTGTTCGCGACAACTACCAGCGGGACTTCCTCCCCCTTCTCCTTCTCTGGAAAGGTATCGGCGTCTTCGTGATGCGTCACCCCCATATCCGCTACCTCTTCGGTCCAGTCTCCGTCAGTGCCGACTATACTGCCGCCTCCCGCAGCGCCATCGCCTCCTTCTTCTCGCCCTTCCGCAAAGGATTCCTCCCCCGCAATCCCCTTACCCACGCCCTCTCCTGGCGCCGCGGCGCCTCCCGCCCGGCTTCGCTCGACGACCTCGATTCCCTCCTCCGGCAGTGGGAACCCGACGGCAAGGGTCTCCCCGTCCTCCTCCGCCACTACCTCTCCCTTAACGGCGAGATCCTCTGCTTCAACATCGACCCCGGCTTCGCCAACGCCCTTGACGGTCTCGTCCTCCTCGATCTCGCCCGCACCCCGCCACGGCTGCTGACCCGTTACTTCGGCCAGCCCGCCGTCGATCGCTTCCATCCACCGATACCCGTGTAACAGCCTTTTCCCCGATCTGTCGTCACATCGCCACATTCCCCCGTTACCGTAAGGACTCACCTTTCACTATGCTCCGCAAACTACTCTTCCTCCCGGCTCTGATCCTGGCCCTGCTCCCGGCCGCCCGCCTCGCCGCGCAGCCCGGCGCCCCCAGTGTCCGCTTCGCCCTCCCCGAGCGCACCCGCCTCCTCCAAGGGCAACTCATCGACCTCCTCATCGAAGTCCGCAACGCACCCTCCGTCGAGAACATCCGAGTCACCGCCGGCACCCGCGATATCACCGCCAACTTCGCCGCACCCGTCAAAACCGAACTCGACTGCGATACCTCTTCCGACTTCGTCATCCGCGCCAACCTCCAGTCCTTCGAAGACATCGGCGATCTCCCCCTCACCGTCTCCCTCACCGCCGGCGGCGCCAATGTCTCCGACTCCCGCACCCTCTCCGTCCGCGAGTTCTCCCTCAAGTCCCGCCGCAATATCGTCCTCTTCATTG
>CAYMTH010000398.1:0-5388 GCA_964393235.1 uncultured Solibacteraceae bacterium
CCGTCGGTGCGCTTGCGGCGGCCCGAGCCGTAGATCAGCTTCCAGCGCGCGTCCGCCAGGTAGACCTCTTCGTTCTCGAGATACTGCGAGAAGACCTGCGTGCGCGGCTTCATCTTTTTCCCTTCGAGGTACGGCCGCAGCGACTGGCCGTGCTGCACCGGCAGCCGGTCCAGGCCCATCAGATCCGTAATCGTCGCCGGCACGTCGATGTGCTCGGTGAACTCGTTCACCACCCCGCCCTTCCGCACCTTGCCCGGATAGCGGACGATCAACGGCACACGCAGCGCCGGCTCATAGCCGCAGTGCTTCTCGAAGCGGCCGTGCTGCCCCAGGCAGTAGCCGTGATCGGCGAGGTAGACGACGCACGTGTTTTCGGCCAGCTGCAGCCGGTCGAGCGCCTGCAGAACGTCGCCGATATTGCGGTCGAGCGTCGAGACCGACGTGTAATAGGCCGCGGCGATGCCCTGCTTCTCGGCCGGCGTCAGGTCGCGGAAGATGAGCGGGATCTGCCCGCCGTCCTCGGGCCCGACGCGCGGGACTTCGAAGGTCTTGGCGTCGTACTGGTCCTTGAGGTCGACCGGGAAATCGTAAGGCGAGTGCGGTTCCGGGAATGAGACCCAGAGCGCGAAGGGCTCGGCGTAGTCCTTGTGCTGTTGCAGCCAGTCGATAGCGCGGTTGGCCGTGAAGGTGCCGCGCATCTCTTCGTAGTAGCGCGGGAAGGGCAGTTTCTCCGCGTTGAGCCAGATGCGCGCCGGATCTTTGAACGGCTGCCAGCGCGGCTTGCGCGGCACGCCCGCCGGCAGTTCCCGCTTCGGCGGCACGGCCGACCACGCTTTGTTGATGTCCTGCTCGGTCATCATGTCGTCGAAGCCGCAAAGCCCCGGCGCGCTCGGCCGGTTCAGATGCATCTTGCCGAAGACGGCGGTGCGGTAGCCGGCCGCTTTGAACTGCTTGGCGAGCGTCGGCTTGGCCGGGTCGAGCGAGGTCCGCAACACGGTCACGCCGGCCGCGTGCGGCATCTGCCCGGTCAGCAGGCTCTGCCGCGACGGCGTGCAGACGGGCTGATTGCAGTAGTGGCGCGCGAAGCGCACGCCCTGCGCGGCCAGGTGGTCGAGGTGCGGCGTCTGCACCTTGCGGTTGCCGTCGGCCCCGAGCACGTAGCCGGCGTGATCGTCGGCGATGAGAAACAGAAAGTTCGGTTTGCGCTTCGGCGCGGCGGCGGCGGCCAGCAAGGCGCGGCGGGAGATCATTCCGATATGCTACTCCAGCCGCGGCGCGACAGGTCCCGGTAGATGTAGAAACCGGCCAGCGCCGACAGCGTCAGCATCCCGACTCCCAGCCCGACCTCGTTGAACAACACCTTCCCGAGCCCGAACAGCGCCATGTAGATCATCACGCACCCGGCGATCCAGCAGGCCAGATTGTTCAGTCCGTCCGCAGCCGGCTTCACGTCCGGCGCCAGCGCGGCCACCGGCCCCCAGCCGTGCCGCGAGGGCCGCGTGCGCCGGTAGAACGACACCAGCGTCTCGTTCGATTCCGGCGCCGTCAGGAACGTCGCCCCCAGCCACGCCACCGTCGTCACTGAGACCGTGATGATCATCAGCCAGGCGAACTGCACGGGATCGTCGGAGTCCATCTTCCAGATCACCTGCATCGCGATCGACGTCACGAACGCGGCCGCCATCGCCACCACTTCGCTCCACGCGTTTACCCGCCACCAGTACCACCGCAGCAGCAGCACGCCGCCGGTCCCCGCGCCAGTGACGATCAGCAGCTTCCATGCCCCCGCGATCGAGTCCATGTAGAAGGTGACCGCGGCCGAGATCAGCGTGATCACCACCGTCGCCGCCTGCGACATCAGCACGTAGTGCTGGCCCGATTCGTGCGGCCGCAGGAACCGGCGGTAGAAGTCGTTCACCAGATACGAGGCGCCCCAGTTCAGCTGCGTCGCGATGGTCGACATGTAGGCCGCCGCGAACCCCGCCAGCATCAGCCCGCGCAGCGACGCCGGCATGTGGTCGATCATCACTTTGATGTAGCCGGTCTCGGGATCGGCCAGCCCCGGGTAGAGCACGACGCTCGCCAGCGCCGTCAGAATCCACGGCCACGGCCGGATGGCGTAGTGGGCGATGTTGAACCACAGCGTGGCCAGCAGCGAATGTCGCTCGTCGCGGGCCGAAAACATGCGCTGCGCGACGTAGCCGCCGCCGCCCGGCTCGGCGCCCGGATACCACGTGGCCCACCAGTTGAGCGAAATGTAGACGAGGAACGTGATCATCGGCATCCACGGCGAATCGAGGTCCGGCGCGAAGGCCAGCAGCGAGTTCTTCCCGCCCGGCGTCACGCCCCGCGCGATGTCGAGCGCCGCCAACTTGGCCAGCATCGCGTCCATCCCGCCGACGGCCTGTACCGCGCACACGGCCAGCACGATGACCATCGCCATCTTGATGAAGAACTGCACGACGTCGGTCACCAGAACGCCCCACAGCCCGGCGAGCGTCGAGATCCACGACGTGATTGCGATCATCCCCAGGACCACCAGAATCGCCGTGAACTTGTCCACCCCGAGCACGAGCATGAGGATCTTCACCATCGCCAGGTTCACCCACCCGAGCACGATGCAGTTGATCGGAATGCCGAAGTACAACGCGCGGAACCCGCGCAGGAACGCCGCCGGCTTGCCGGCGTAGCGGATCTCGGAGAACTCGATATCGGTCATCACGCCCGACCGCCGCCACAGCCGCGCGTAGAAGAACACGACCAGCATGCCGCCGGCGACGAAGTTCCACCACAGCCAGTTGCCCGCGATGCCGTTGCGCGCCACCATCCCGGTAACGGCCAGCGGCGTGTCGGCGGCGAACGTCGTCGCCACCATCGACGTGCCAGCCAGCCACCACGGCACGTCGCGCCCCGACAGGAAGAACTCGTCCACGCTCGAACCCGCGCGCTTCTTGTAATAGAAGCCGATGGCGATGTTCAGCAGGAAGTAGGCGGCGACGACGACCCAGTCGAGAATGGATATTTGCATCGGTAAACGGGCTCCGCGTGGTTTTCGATCTCTCCTAGGGTAACCTTTGGCACTCGGTTTGCACTAATCAGGTAGATGGTTATACGAACTGTACTCTTGTGCGCGCTGACGGCACTGTCCGGATGGAGCCAGAAGGTGCAACTGGTCGAAGCCGAGGGCGTCTACTTCCCTGGCGTCGCTGATTCAAACAGCCCCGTTCACTGGGCGAACGGCATGCGGTACGTCTACAACTCCGACGGCTTTCCGATCCGCTCCGAGGGCGTCGACCTCGGCCGCATGCGCTACGCCCGCGGGACGTTTCTGCTCAATTCGGACCGCAATCCGTGGTGGATGGAGGCGACCTACCGGCACGAGGACGGGACCATCTACGGCTGGTATCACCACGAGCAGTATCAGTTCTGCCCCACCGACGGCGACCAGTATATGGGCGTGCCGGTGATCGGCGCGATTGTCTCGAAAGACAACGGGCGGACGTTCGTTGATCTCGGCCCCGTGCTCGAAGACGGCTCCGAAGCCAAGTGCGACGCCAAGAACGGCTACTTCGCGGGCGGCCACGGCGATTTCAGCGTCGTGCTCGACCGCGAAAAGAAGTACTTCTATTTCTACTTCTCGGCCTACGGCGGCACGGCGGAGCAGCAGGGCGTGGCCGTCGCGCGGATGGCCTTCGCGGACCGCGACGCCCCGGCCGGCAAGGTCTGGAAATACTTCGACGGCAAGTGGGAATCAGAGGGCCTGGGCGGGCCGGTGACGCCGGTGTTCCCCGTGCGGACGCCGTGGGAGAGCGAGTTCGCCGACGCCTTCTGGGGCCCGTCGGTGCACTGGAACCGCGAACTCGGCGAGTTCGTGATGCTGCTCAACCACGCCTGCTGCGCGCCCGGTTGGCCGGCCGAAGGCATCTATGTGAGCTTCAACGCGGACCCGTCGAACCCCGCCGGATGGAGCGAGCCGGAACGCTTGGTGGAAGGCGGCGGCTGGTACCCGGTCGCCGTCGGCCTGGAGGAAGGCGACACCGACAAGGAGGCCGGCGCGCGGGCCCGCTTCTTCATGGGCAGCGACTCCCATTGGGAGCTTATTTTCCGGAAGGGGGAGCGGGGGATTTCTCCTGTGCGGATTTATTCGCATCCGGACGTCGAAACTCGACGTCGCACGAGGCCGACATTCAAGTCGACACCCCCATCCGCGGCAGGATCCAGCGCATCAGCACCAGGTACGCGGCCAAAGTAACGATCGGGAGAATATATTCCGCCATCTCGATGGTTCAGATGCGGACCGCCGGCAATCGGTGACAAGACCAGAAATGGAAACGCCGCCGTCCCGGGTTGGGAGCGGCGGCGTTTCGATGCGGGATTGGCGCCGGGTTAGCTCTGTTGCTGCTGCAACTTCTCGCGCTGTTCCTTCAGGATGGCCTTGCGGGACAGCTTGATCTTGTTGCCTTCGAGGGCGAGGACCTTCACCATGATCTGGTCGCCTTCGTTCAGTTCGTCGCGGACGTTCTTCACGCGGCTTTCCGAGATCTCCGAGATGTGCAGGAGGCCGTCGGTGCCGGGGAAGATTTCGACAAACGCGCCGAAGTCGACGATGCGGACCACCTTGCCCAGGTAAGTTTTACCGGGCTCGGCGACGGCGCAGATATCCTGCACCATCTGCAGCGCCTTCTCGCCGGCGCGGCCGTCGGTGGCGTAGATGTTCACCTGACCGTCGTCGTTGACGTCGATCTTCACGCCGGTGGTGTCGGTGATGTTGCGGATCACCTTGCCGCCCGGCCCGATCAGTTCGCGGATCTTGTCCACCGGGATGGTGATGGTGGTGATGCGCGGCGCGTAGAGCGACAGCGTCTTGCGCGGTTCGGAGATGACCGCATCCATCTTCTCGAGGATCTCGAGGCGGGCGCGGCGGGCCTGCTCGAGCGCTTCGCGCATCAGCGAGACCGGCACGTTCGGAACCTTGAGGTCCATCTGGAGAGCGGTGATGCCGTCCTTCGAACCGGCCACCTTGAAGTCCATGTCGCCGTAGTGGTCTTCGGCGCCGGCGATGTCGGTCAGGATGGCGTACTTGTCGCCTTCCTTCACGAGGCCCATGGCGATACCGGCCACCGCGCGGTCAACGGGAACGCCGGCGTCCATGAGGGCGAGCGAGCCGCCGCAAACCGAAGCCATCGAGGACGAACCGTTCGATTCGAGAATGTCGGAGACGATACGGATCGTGTAGGGGAACGACTTTTCGTCCGGGATCACGGCCGAAACGGCGCGTTCGGCCAGGGCGCCGTGGCCGATTTCGCGGCGGCCGGCGCCGCGCATCATGCCGACTTCACCCACCGAGAAGGGCGGGCAGTTGTAGAGCAGCATGGAGCGCTTGGAAAG
>CAYMTH010000399.1:0-5367 GCA_964393235.1 uncultured Solibacteraceae bacterium
ACAGTGGCGCCGCAGCCTCCCCGTCGCCCCGCCCGCGAAGGACAAAACGAACCCGGCCCCGCCCGCCCCCAACTACCGCATCGCCTGGGACCTCCGCCGCCCCGCCGACGCCGCCCGCTGGACCGGCCACGGCAGCGCCACCCCCGCCGCCCCGGGCGACTTCGCCGTCTCCCTCGCCGGCCCCCGCATCGTCTCCACCCTCCTCCCCGGCGGCGTCTACTCCCACCTCGCCTCCGACAAACAGGGCGCCGTCTACACCTCCCCCCGCTTCAAGATCGACTCCGACTACATCAGCGTCCGCCTCATGGGCGGCAACTACGCCTTCGCCCAGATCGTCGTCGAAAACTACGCCGTCAACCGCGGCGGCATCTACCAGCTCCGCCGCTCCCCCACCGAGCCCCGCATGCAGTGGGCCACCATCAAGACCGAGTTCTGGAAGGGCTTCACCGCCTACATCGAACTCGTCACCAAGGACGACGTCACCCACCTCACCCTCTCCGACGCCGACTTCCAGACCCGCCCCCGCCCGCAGCCCGTCCACAACGGCCGCTCGTGGTTCGGCGTCCAGGCCGTCGCCTTCCACGACGCCAAGGAGCCGCCGCCGGAAGAGATCATCGACCAGCCCGTCGACACCCGCGCCGCCATCGACGCCTGGGAAGCCGGCCGCGCCAGCGAGGAGCAGGTCGCCTGGCTCAACTCCCTGCTCGCCGCCGGCCGCCTGCCCGCTTCCCTGCCCGATCTGCAGGCCGAATACTTCCGGCTCGACGCCGCGCTGCCCGTCGCCCGGCGTGCCCCCGGCGTGCTCGAAGAGGCCGGCGCCCCGCAGGCCCTGCTCATCCGCGGCGGCCACAAGAACCCCGGCCCGGCCGTCGAGCGCCGCTACCTGGAAGCCCTCGGCTCCACCGATTACCCCGATCCCCGGACCGTCCGCCTGCGCCTCGCCGACGAGGTCCTGAGCCCCACCAACCCGCTCACCAGCCGCGTCGCCGTCAACCGCGTCTGGGCCAAGCTCTTCGGCAAGGGCCTCGTCCCCACCGTCGACAACTTCGGCCGCCTCGGCGACCTGCCCAGCCACCCCGAACTGCTCGACGCCCTCGCCCACGAGTTCATGACCTCCGGCTGGCGCCTCAAGCCCCTCATCCGCAAACTGGTCCTCACCGCGGCCTACCAGCGGTCCAGCCAGCCCGGCCCCGAAGCCCGCAAGGCCGACCCCGCCAACCGCCTCCTCTCCCACATGCCCCTCAAGCGCATGGAAGCCGAGGTGCTCCGCGACACGATCCTCGCCCTCTCCGGCCGGCTCGACCGGCAGATGTACGGCCGCTCCGTGCCCGTCTACTATCTCCACGAGACCGGCAAAACTAAGGGCGACCGCCCCAAGGGCCCAGCCGACGGCGCCGGCCGCCGCAGCATCTACCTCGAAGTCCGCCGCAACGCCACCAACCCGCTGCTCGAGGTCTTCGACTTCCCCGTTCCCGCCTCCACCCGCGGCGAGCGCGACTGGACCAACGTCCCCGCCCAGTCCCTCGCCCTGCTCAACAGCCCCTTTGTCATCGAGCAGGCCGGCCGCTGGGCGAGCGCCGAACTGGCCGCCGGCGGCGACCTCGCGGGGCGCATGTTCACCGCGGCCCTCGGCCGCGTCCCGTCGCCGTCCGAACTGGCCGCCATCGGCGCCCTCGCCGCCGACCTCGACGCCGAACACCGCGGCGACCGGCACAAGATCTGGCGCGACGTGGCCCAGTCCCTGTTCAACCTCAAGGAGTTCCTCTACATCCCATGAGACGCCCGACTCTAACCCGCCGGGAGATGCTCTCCCGCGCCTCGACCGGCTTCGGCATGCTGGCGCTCAACGGCCTCATGGCCCAGGAGCGCAAGCCGCACTTCGCCCCGCAGGTGGACTCGGTGATCTTCTGCTACATGTCCGGCGGGGTCTCCCACATCGACTCCTTCGACCCCAAGCCCCGGCTCGACAAGGAGGCCGGCAAGCCGATGCCGTTCCCGATCGAGCGGACCATGTTCAACCAGAACGGCAACATCATGCCGAGCCCCTGGGCCTTCCGGCGCTACGGGCAGAGCGGCATCCCGGTCAGCGACCTGTTCCCGCACATGGGGTCGATCGCCGACGACATCTGCGTCCTCCGGTCGATGACGGTCAAGTTCATGGAGCACGCCCAGGCCAACTTCTACTACCACTGCGGGCAGCCGTTCACAGGCTTCCCGAGCATGGGCGCCTGGACGACGTACGGGCTCGGGAGCCAGTCGAAGGAGCTGCCGGGGTTCGTCGTGCTGGCCAGCGGGGAGATCCCGCTGGGCGGCATCAACGTCTACGGCAGCGGGTTCCTGCCGGCCGTGCACCAGGCCTCCTTCGTGCACCCGGAGCGGGGCGAGCCGCTGCAGGACATCACCCCGAAGGAGCCCGACAGCCGGCAGAAGCGCCGGCTGCGGTTCCTGGGCGAGATGGACCGCGGGTTTCTGGAGTCGACCGGGCACAACCCGCAGGTCGAGGCAGCGATCCGGAACTACGAGACGGCCTACCGCATGCAGTCCTCGGTGCCGGAGCTGGTGGACCTGTCCGGCGAGACCGAGGCGACGCGGAAGCTCTACGGGCTCGACGACCCGAACCCGGGCAAGGCGGCCTACGCGCGGCAGTGCCTGCTGGCGCGGCGCCTGGTCGAGCGCGGGGTCCGGTTCATCGAGCTCACCATCGTCCCGGCGCCCGGCACCGGGGGCGGCAACGCCTGGGACCAGCACGACAAGCTGCGGGAGCACCATGCGGCGAACGCCTACCACGTGGACCAGCCGATCGCCGCGCTGGTGAAGGACCTGAAGGCGCGCGGGCTGCTGGACCGGACGCTGGTGATCTGGTCCGGCGAGTTCGGCCGGGCGCCGTTCGTGCAGGGCAAGGACGGCCGGGACCACAACCCCTACGGGTTCAGCCTCTGGCTGGCCGGCGGGGGCATCAAGGGCGGCACAATTTACGGCGAGACCGACGAGTACGGCTACCGGGCGGTAGAGAACATCCTGACGATCCACGACCTGCACGCGACGGTGCTGCACCAGTTGGGGGTGGACCACGAGCGGCTGACGTTCCGCTTCGGGGGCCGGGACTTCCGGCTGACCGACGTCCACGGGCAGGTGATCCGGCCGATCCTGCGAGGAGGGAGACAAGCATGAGAATCTACGAGGCCCATGGGGCGACGACGGTGTGGTTGGATGCCCGGTTCGGCGACGACGGGTCGCTGGTCATCGACGGCTACGACCGGGGCGAGGCGCCGCGCCAGATGCACGGCCGGGACGACCTCGAGTACGAACTGGCGATTCCGGCCGCCGAGATGCGGAAGACGCTGCTGGCTCTGCTGCGGGCTTACGTCGAGGAGACCGGGACCCCGGTGACCGCGATCCGGAAGTGCCTCGACGACGCGGGGGTAAGTCACACGTTCCGGATTTTGCCATAGTGCGCGAAAATGGTTTCCTATGGTCGTTGAGATAGACGGAGTACTGCTTCACCTGGCGCACCCGGACGAACTGCAAGTCCAATGGGTGGGGCAGGAGGACGTGATGCGGCAACTGCTGGCGGCGTGGCTCGTGATCGACGACCGCGACCTGCCGATGAACCCGCGCCTCGTCGGCAAGCCCGGCGTGGGCAAGACGACGCTGGCCTACGCGGCGGCGCAGCGGCTGGGCCGCGAGGTCTACATCATGCAGGCCACCTCGGACACGCGGCCGGAAGACCTGCTGATCACCCCGGTGATCGAGGGCGAAGGGATGCTGAAGTACGTCGCCTCGCCGCTGGTGACGGCGATGATCCGGGGCGGGATCGTGATTCTGGACGAGGGCAACCGGATGAGCGAGAAGAGCTGGGCATCGCTGGCGCCGCTGCTCGACAACCGGCGGTACGTTGAATCGATCGTCGCGGGGATCAAGATCAAGGCCAGTCCGATGTTCCGGCTGGTATCGACGATGAACGACGACTCGTCGACCTTCGACCTGCCGGAGTACATCCACTCGCGGCTGCAGCCGCAGATTCTGATCGACTTCCCGGGCTACGACGAGGAGCTGGCGATCCTGAAGGAGAACCTGCCGTTCGCCGACGATGAGATTCTCGAGTACGTGACCGAGTTCCTGCAGCACGCGCACGCGGCCGACGAGCGGTACTCGGCGCGGGACGGGATCAACATCGCGCGGTTCGCGCTGAAGCTGCAGCATCTGGCGAAGGACCGGGTGCAGGCGGCGGAGGCGCTGCGGGTATCCATTCTGGAGACGCTGGGCGAAGAGGCGATGCGGTACGCGCCCCGGCGCGGGTAAGGAGAGACATGTTCAGCGCACAGGACGATCCGGCGAGCTTGCAGCGGGGCGCCTGGCGCTATTTCCCGGTGGTTCCGGGGCGGATGGAGTTCGCCGTGGCGGTGCGGGAGGCGATTCTTGCCGAGCGTCCCGAGGTGGTGGCGGTGGAGCTGCCGTCGGAGTGCGAGGCGGGGCTGACGCGGGCGGTGGAACGGCTGCCGCAGATCTCGGCGCTGATGTACCCGTTCCGGCCCGAGGCGGGGCTGCCGGAGAGCGAGGACGACGAGGCCGCCACGTACCAGATGCTGTATGTCCCGGTGGAGCCGTGCGACCCGTTTATCGAAGCGGTGCGGTCGGCGCGGGAGGTGGGGGCGCGGGTGGTGTTCATCGAGCCGAGCTTCGGGGACCGGCCGCATGTGGCGGGCGCGTATCCGGACACCTACGCGGCCCACCGGCTGGGGATCGACGCGTACCTGAACGCCTACCGGCTGCAGGCGCAGCCGGCCGACGCCGATTTGGAACGGCACGCGGCGGCGATGGCGTGGCGGCTGCAGGGGGCGGACCCGTTCGCCAGGACGCTGGTGGTGGTGAGCCTGAACATGCTGCACCCGCTGCTGGACGCGGTTGAGGTGCCGCAGGAGGAACTGCCCCAGAAGCTGAAGGCGAACCTGGTGCAGGTGGTGAACCCGGATCCGGAGTGCCTGGCGGAGATCTGCAGCGAGACGCCGTATCTGCAGTGCCGGTACGAGCAGTGGCGGATCGACCGGACGGAGCGGATCCTGGTGGACCGGCAGCGGGCGAACCTGGACCTGTTGCGGGAAGCGGAGGCGCTGTACGGGAAGAACACGGGCGACACGATGTCGCACTGGCAGCGGCGGCTGATGGCGAAGTACACGCGGAACCTGGCGCGGATCCAGGGCGACCTGGTGGCGGGGCTGTTCGACCTGACGGTGGCGGCGCGGGGGATCGTGGACGACAACTTCGCGTGGGAGGTGTGGGAGCTGGCCGACCGGTATCCGCACCAGCAGCGTGCGCCGCGCATGCAGTCGGTGACGACTTCCGGCGAGTGGGTCTGGATGGAGACGG
>CAYMTH010000400.1:0-635 GCA_964393235.1 uncultured Solibacteraceae bacterium
ATGAAAGTCACACGGCGGTGGGGCGCGGCGGCGCTCGGGGCCGGGTGCGCACTCTTCGCCCTGTTTCTGGCGGTGATGTAATGACCTTCTCCCTCCTCAACCGCCGTACGCACCTCTACCTCGGGCTCTTCTTGACTCCGTGGGTGCTGATGTATGCCGTCTCCTCGATCCCGTTTTCCCATAACGACTACTTCGAACAGCGGGACAAGGCCAAAGGCCTGCCGCTGTGGAACAAGAAGTTCGACGGCCCCTACGACCTGGGGCCGATTCCGGAGAGCGGTCCGCTGAAGCCGCTCGGGGCGAAGGTCGTACGCGACTTCCAGATGGAGGGATCGGCGTACGGGGTCTACCGGCAGAGCCCGCAACAGCTCAATATCTACGTCCACACCTTCTGGAAATCGACCCAGTTCAAGTACTTCGTCGAGGAAAAACGGCTGGTGGCCGAGGACCGGCGGTTCCGGTTCGAACACTTTCTGACCGGCATGCACGCGCGGGGCGGATACCACGACGAACGGTTCTTCCCGATGCTCTGGGCGGTCGTGATCGACCTCGTGTGTCTCTCGTTCCTGATCTGGGTGCTGAGCGGACTGTATATGTGGTGGACGCTGCCGGGGGTAAGGGCTTGGGGTTGGGTG
>CAYMTH010000400.1:645-3100 GCA_964393235.1 uncultured Solibacteraceae bacterium
GTTTCTCTGGCGGCTGTAGCAAAAAAAAGCGGAGTTCCCGGTTGGGGAACTCCGCGCTACGGAGTGCTACGACTGTTGGAGGAAAAAACGAATCGAACCGGACGAAGTCTCGAGCCGGGGAGGGGGAGGTTGCTCAACCACTCGCCTGCTCTGAAGCCATCATACGGCAGGTCGGGACGGGCGCCAATAGTACCGCGGGGGCACGAAACGGCAATCTCTAGTCCTAGTATGTCCTGCGTTGTCAGAGGGTTAGGCTCGATCGGGACAGTGTGACCCGAAAGTTCGGGACGGATTGACTGCGGTGACGGAAGCGACGGGACAAAATGGCACAAATCGCGCACCTTAGAGGAAAAGACCTTAGATCGAATTTGTGAAGATAGGGGGATGGGTTTTTTAGACAATCTGGAAAATACGCTCAATGCGGCCGAGCGGGGCAATGAGCGGGAGGACGAGCGGGCGGCCGGGAAGACGCGGGAGGCCGAGTTGGCGGCGCTGCGGGCGGCGGCGCCGAACGCGGATGTTTTGAAGAAAGGCCAGTGGACGCAGGACCTGTTGACGCAGTGTGTGACGATCGGGCACGGGCTGCGGATGCGGGTGGGTATGGCGTGGATCGGGACGACGCTGCGGCTGGAAGCGAAAGAGAAGCGGCTGGAGTTGCAGCCGGGGGCGGCGGGGATCGACGCGGTGTTCTTTGTGGACGGCGTGGAGACGGGGCGGGAGGCGGCGGATCTGGCGGCCGACCCGGGCGCGCTGGCGCGGCGGTGGCTGGGGGCTTAGTCGATATAGAGGCGCTCGACGTCGGGCCAGAGGACGGGCGGGACGAGCGGGCGCCAGTCCTGGCCGGCGGCGATGGCGGCGCGGACGCGGGTGGAGGAGATGTCGTCGAGGCCGGGGGCGATGTCGAGCGGTTCGATGGCGCCGCGGAGGTGGGGCGGGACGGAGAAGGCACCCTGGCGGGCGGCGGCGAGGAGGGTGAAGTCGGCGAGCTGGACGTGGAAGGGCTCGGTGGCGGAGTAGTCCCAGTGGACGATGCGTTCGGCGGCATCGCGGCCGCAGATGACGTAGGGCTTCCCCGCCCCGGGCTGGAGGGCGCGCCATTCGCGGGCCATTTCGACGAAGAGGCCGCCGTCGCTCAAGGCGACGAGGAAGCGGGGCTCGACGACCGTCAGGCGGTGGAGCATGGCGAGGCGGCCGGGGAGGCCGACGCCTTCGTAGGACTTGTGGGGGAAGGCGCGGGGGAGGGTGAAGACGACGGCGGAGGCGCGGGAGAGGGCGGCGGTGGCGAGGGCGAGGTGGGCGACGGTGGGCGGGTGGAAACTGCCCGGGAGGATGGCGACGGGCCCCGGACCTGTAAATTGTCCCTGCAACAATTCCATCGCCTTATTATCCATGTCGTAATCTGAAACAAAGCATGTTCACCTGGATCTGTCCCAAGTGCGGAGGCGAAGTCCCGCCGTCCCAAGATGAGTGCCAGCGTTGCAAGGCGGCCGAACAGGCGGCGGCGCAACCGGCGGCGCCCGCGCAGCAGCAGCCTCCGGCGATGCCGGCGGCGCCCGTGGCGCAGGCTCCGGCGGCGGCTCCGAGCGAACCGCCGGGTTTCCCGCAGATGGCGCCGCAGCCGCATTTTCCGCCGCCGGGCCAGCACCATTTCGAGCACCCGGCGCCGCGTTCGCACGGGATGCGGGACCTGCTGGTGACGCTCGGCGTGGCGCTGGTGTTGCTGAGCGGGGGGTATTTTGCCTGGCAGCGGATGGAGAAGGGTGACGCGCCGGAGGAGGAGAATAAGACCGAACTCGAGACGGTGAAGGGCGCCAAGAGCACGCACCCGCTGGCGAAGCAGATCGAAGTGACCGGCGTGCGGATGCGGCTGCCGAAGAAGGGCGAGGCGGATATTCAGCTGGTGGTGGTGAACCACTCGGCGGCGGAAATCGACGGGTTGTCGATCGACGTGGTGCTGGGGGCGAAGGGAACGAACAAAGAGGTCGCCGTGTTCAACGTGAAGGTGAAGCGGCTGGGACCGTTCGGGTCGACGGAAGTATCGGCCAAGGCCAAGACGGAGATCAGCGCGATTGACCTGCCAGACTGGCAATTCCTGGAGCCAAAGGTTGTGATTCAGTCCACTGAATAGTGGGCCAGGTGATTTTCGAGCCGCCGCCCCAGTGCTTGTCGAGCGTGACCTGCCGGAAGGTGAAGATCTGGATGAGGTTGCGCTTGACGGCGAGCGAGTGGGCGATGCGGCCGAGGGGGCCGAGGGGGAGCTGGTAATCGACGCGGTCGCGGACTAGGGTGCCGCCTTCGACGGGTTCGAACGTATGCAGGTGGCGCCAGAAGACGTAGGGGCTGCGGAGGGCTTCGTCGGTGAAGCGGCGGGGGGGATCGTAGGACGTGATCTGGGTCTGCCAGTACATGGGGAGGCCCATCCACTTGAAGCGGTAGTCGATTTTGGCGCCGAGGC
>CAYMTH010000400.1:3110-5363 GCA_964393235.1 uncultured Solibacteraceae bacterium
TGGTGACACGTTCCTTGCTGGTGACGAGGAAGTTGAGCCAGGGCGGGGTGATCATGGCGAGGTTGTAGGGGTCCTGGAAGACTTCGTAGACCTCGTCGATCGGCTTGGGCACGATCATTTCGCAGTTGAGCTGATAGTGGGGCATGACGGTGGGGGTGGAGCCGGTTCGATGCCCATGCGGCGGAGATTTTCGCGCGCGGGGAGGAGGCAGGGGTCGCGCTGGAGCGCCGTCTCGAAGTCGCCGCGGGCGGCGTCGCGCTGACCGAGAGCGAGCAGGGCCGCGCCTCGATTGAGGAGGTGGCGGGGCTGCCGGGGAGCGAGCGCGAGCGCCCGGCCGAACTCGGACAGCGCCTGCGCGGCGTCGCCGGATTCCAACCAGACTCTCCCCCGTTCGGATGCCACCTCGGGGTCGTTTGGTGCTATTTCCTTTGCGCGGTCGAGGAGCGCGAGGGCTTCGCGGGGTGGGGTGAGGCGGGCGAGCTGGAGGTAGGGGCGGAGCTTGGTGGGGGCAGCGTCGCGGGCTTCGGTCCAGAGGGCGCGTTCGGACTGCCAGGTGTCGCGGCGGGCGGCGGCGAAAACAGCCCAGCAGGCGGCGAGGATGAGCGCGGCTTTCGGCCAGCGGCGGAGGGCGACGGCGAGGGCGATGGCGAGGAAAACAAGGGGGAGATAGACGCGGCGGTAGGCGATGGCGTCGGCGGCGGGGAGGATCGACGAACTGGGGAGCAGGGCGACGACGGCCGGGAAGAGCCAGAAGCCGGGTTGATCCTTTTTCGCCCAGAACCAGGAGCCGGCGGTGACGGCGACGAGCAGGAGGACCCAGAAGGCGATGGAGGCTTCGAAGTTGGGGGTGGGGCGCGGGGGGTCGATGGTCATGGCGGTGGGCCAGAGGAGGCGCCAGAGGTAGCCGGGGATGACGAGGCCCTGGGAGAGGAGGTAGTTCCAGGGGGTGGTGGACTGGCCGAAGCCGCTGCCGGAGCCGGCGACGGCTTTGGTGGCGTAGAGGACGCGGGCGCCGGCGGCGACGGAGAGGGCGAGCATGGCGGCGAGGGGGAGCCAGCGGGGGCGGCGTTCGCGGGCGAAGTCGATTAAGAGCAGAACAAACGGGAAGGCGACCCATTCCTCTTTGGCGAGGAGGGCGAGGGCGAAGGCGGCGAGGGCGGGCCAGGGACGGTCGCGGAGCCAGAGGAGGAGGGCGAGGAGGCAGAAGAGGGCGGCGAGGCTGGAACTGCGGGCGAAGACGTAGAGGAGTGGCTCGTGGGCGAGGGGGTGGAGGGCGAAGACGGCGGTGGCGGCGAGGGCGACGGCGGGATCGAAGAGGCGGCGGGCGGAGGCGTAGAGGAGCGCGGCGCAGGCGAGGTGGATGAGAAGGTTGGTGAAGCGGAAGCCGGCGGGGTTGTGTCCCCAGAGGTGGTAGTCGGCCCAGAAGGTGACGTAGGTGAGGGGGCGGGTTTGTTCGAGGCGGAGCCATTGGCGGAAGGCGTCGGCGGGGACGACGGCGGGGTCGACGAAGAGGGAATGGTCGTCGAAGGCGAAGGTCCCGGGGAGGGCGAGCCAGGCGAGGAATAGGACCGCAAGGGCGGCGAGGAGGCGCTTTGCTAACATGAAAAGTTCATGAAGCGGCCCCGAACGAAAGCGGAAAAACAGGCGCGGTTGCAGCGGATTCTGGACATTTTGGATGATCGGTATCCGAACGTGACGTGTGCGCTGCACCACTCGAACGCGTGGGAACTGCTGGTGGCGACGATCCTGTCGGCGCAGTGCACGGACGAGCGGGTGAACATGGTCACGCCGGGACTCTTTCAAAAGTATCCGACAATTCAGGACTTCGCGGCCGTGAAGCCGGAGGTGCTGGCGCAGGATATCCGGTCGACGGGGTTCTTCAACAATAAGGCGAAGGGTGTTGTCGGGGCGGCGCGTACCATTTTGAACGACTTCGGCGGGGAGATTCCGCGGGAGATCGAGCAGTTGCTGACGGTGCCGGGGGCGGCGCGGAAGACGGCCAACGTGGTGCTGGGCACGGCGTTCGGGATTGCGTCGGGCGTGGTGGTGGATACGCACGTCGGGCGGATCGCGCACCGGCTGGATTTGACGCGGGAGGAGAACCCGGTGAAGGTGGAGCGCGACCTGGTGGCGATTCTGCCGCGGGAGCGGTGGATCCAGTTTTCGCACCAGCTGATTCATTTCGGGCGGGAGATCTGCGCGGCGCGGAAGCCGAAGTGCGGGGAGTGCCCGATGCAAGAGCTTTGCTACGCC
>CAYMTH010000401.1:0-5345 GCA_964393235.1 uncultured Solibacteraceae bacterium
GCGTCAGGCTCTTCAGCACCTCGGCCGTCTGCTCGCGCAGGGTCCGGTTGATCACCGCTTCCGATGGCGACGCCACGCGCTTGTCGATGATGAAAGCGCCGAGGTGGGACACGTCCTCTTCGCCCACCGGCGTTTCGAGCGAGATCGGCTCCTGCGCGATCCGCATGATCTTCCGCACCTTGCCCACGGGCAAGTCGAGCTTCCGCGCCAGCTCATCGGTCGACGGCTCGCGCCCCATCTCCTGCTGCAACTGCCGCTGCGTCCGGACCAGCTTGTTGATCGTCTCGATCATGTGGACCGGAATGCGGATGGTCCGCGCCTGGTCGGCGATGGCCCGCGTGATCGCCTGCCGCACCCACCACGTCGCGTAGGTCGAGAACTTATACCCGCGCTGGTAGTCGAACTTGTCGACGGCCTTCATCAGGCCGATGTTGCCTTCCTGAATCAGGTCCAGGAACTGCAGGCCGCGGTTGGTATAGCGTTTGGCGATCGACACCACCAGCCGCAGGTTCGCCTCGATCAACTGTTTCTTCGCGCTCTCGGCCTCGGCCTCCCCGCGATCCACCACGTGCAGCGTCCGCCGCAGTTCGGTATAGGTGGCGCCGAACTCCGATTCCCGCTCCTCGAGCCGTTCCGAGCACAATCGCAGATCCTTGCGCAGCTCCCGCGCCTGTTCCGCCGCGCTCATCACCGCCGGCATCCCCGCGCTCTGATCGTCGGCCTCGATGGCCTCTCCGTTCGCCCGCGCTTCCAGGTCTTCGATCCGCCGCTGCGTCTCGGCGATCTGGTGCTCGATCGGCCGCAACTCGTCCACCGCCGCCCGCAGCCGGTCCGCCATCCGCCGGCTCACCAGCGACCCGAACGACATCAGCCGGATCAACTGGCTGGTCTTCACCACCGTCCGCGCCAGGCTCCACTGCAGCGACCGGTACTGCTTCGGCTTGGCCGACCGCGGCGAGGCGATCATCTTTCGCCGGATGTCCTCGGTCTTCTCCCGCAACCGGTCGAGCTCGCCGAAGAACTGCGCCAGTTCGGCGCTTTCCACCGGCTCTTCGATCTCGTCGTCGTGCTCCTCCTGCTCTTCCTGCCGCAGCAGCACGTCGTCGATCAGCAGGTTCCCCGACCCCACGTCCTCCCGGATCCGGTACAGCTCCCGTACCGCGCCCGGCGACCGCGACCGCGCCTTGGCCACCGCCCGCTGCCCGCGTTCGATCCGCCGCGCCAGCTCGATTTCGCCCTCGCGCGTCAGCAGCGGCACCGTGCCCATCTCGCGCAGGTACATCCGCACCGGGTCGTTCGTCTTATCGGCGAACTCGGCCACCCCGTCGCCTTCGCCCGAATCGTCGGCATCTTCGAACTTACCGCCGAACGTCGCTTCCTTCGGCTCCACGAGCAGTTCGACGCCCGCGCCTTCGAGGTCGGCCAGGATATCTTCCAGGTTCCCCCCGGCGCTCAGATCGTCAGGCAGAATCTCGCTGACGTCGTCGTAAAGAAGGTAGCCCTTCTCTTTGCCGACCTCTACCAGGTTTCGGATTCGGCCAATCTTTTCTTCCGATGCCACTTCTAACCCTGCCCTTTTGGAACCATCATTGTAACGCAACGGATTACCGGTTAGCCCTCGCGCTCCAGCCGGTGTAATTGCTCCGCCAATTGCAGAGCTTCCAGAATAGCTCCCCGCTGCTCGGCTTCCCGTACCCTTTGCTTCAACGTCGAGATCTCCTGCTTCCGGTTGCCCGCCCCTAACTGCGTCAAACAAGCCGACGCCTGCTCCACCATGTTCTGTTCCGTATGTAAATGATCGGCAAACGCCATCGCTGCCATTAGAGTGCGCGCCGGCGGGGAAAGTTGCGCCTCGAGCGCCTGCCACTCGAACGACGCAGCGTCCGGAAACCGCAACAGCCCTTCCCAGATCTCCCGGGCGTCGGAGTGCAGCAGTTGCGGATACTCCGCCAGCCGCGGAAACACGTACTCCCGCACCTCGGCCGAGTGCAGAAACAACTCGAGCAGCAACTTCTCGGCCGGCGACACGTCGAGCGCCGGCATCTCGATCTTCTCCTCGCCCCGCCCGCCGGCCGCCCGCCGGAACTGCTCGAGCAGCAGCCCCTGCTCCACGCCCAGCACCGCCGCCAGTTCGTTGGCCAGCGCCGCCCGCTCCACCCGGTCCTGCACCTGCCGTACCCGCGGCAGCAGGAACTCGAGCGCCTGCACCTTCCCCTCGCTCGTCCGCACGTCGAACCGCTGCCGCGCCCGCCCCGCCAGCCAGTGGAAATACGGCTGCGCATTCGCGATCCGGTCCCGGTAGGCCTCCGCCCCGTTGGCCGTCACAAACTCGTCCGGATCCAAGCCCCCTTCGAGCGCCGCCACCCGCACCCGGAAACTCTCGTCGAGCAGCAACTGAATCGACTTCTCCGTCGCGTTCGCCCCCGCCGTATCCGGGTCGAAATTTACCACCGCCAGCGGCGCCAGCCGCCGCAGCGCCCGCACCTGCGCCGCCGTCAATGCCGTTCCGCACGGCGCCACCGCCTCCGGCACCCCGGCCGCGTACGCCCCGATGACGTCCATGTAGCCTTCCACCAGCACCACCCGACCCGACCGCCGCGCCCCCTCCCGCGCCCGGTGCAGGTTATACAACACGCCGCTTTTGTGGTAGATCGCCGTTCCGGCCGAGTTCAGATACTTCGGTTCGTCCCCGTCCTGCATCGCCCGCCCCCCGAAGGCGATCACCTTCCCGTTCTCGTTGCAGATCGGAAACATCAGCCGCCCACGGAAGGTGTCGTACACCGACCCGTCCTCGCGCCGCTTCACCAGCATCGACGCCTCCACCGCCTGCGCCGGAAAGTTCTGTTTCTGCAACAGCCGCCCCAGCGCCCCGCCGCGCTCGGAAAACCCCAGCCGGAACTCGGCGGCCAGCGCCGGCGTCACGCCTCGCCGCTCCAGATACGCCCGCGCGTCGGCCCCGGCCGGCCCCCGCAGGTTTTGCTGAAAGTGTTGCGCCGCCACTTCGTGAATCTCCAGCAGCGCCGCCCGCAGCCGCGACTCCGGGTCGTCGGCCGGCGCCCGCTTCGGCATCGGAATCCCATACCGCTCCGCCAGCGACGTCAACGCCTCCAGAAACGTGATGTTCTCGTACTCCATCACGAACTTGATCACGTCCCCCGACGCCCCGCACCCGAAGCACTTGTAAAACTGCTTCTCCTGGTGCACGTTGAACGACCCCGACTTCTCCTGGTGGAACGGGCACAGCCCGACATAGCTGAAGGCGCCGCGCTTCTTCAACGCGACTCTCTCGCCGATCACCGAAACGATGTCGATCGAGCCTTTGAGCTGCTGGGCGAAGTCCATGCTGGTTCCTTTTCATTATTGCTGTTCAAAGTTCGGACCGCCGGACCGATATGCGTTGGAGAAGATGTCCGTGTCTGC
This sequence comes from uncultured Solibacteraceae bacterium, assembly GCA_964393235.1. Taxonomy (GTDB): domain Bacteria; phylum Acidobacteriota; class Terriglobia; order Bryobacterales; family Bryobacteraceae. Next base: position 3,421 of record CAYMTH010000401.1, read on the forward strand.
CTCCCATCCGACAATTCCACCGGGATGCCCGGCGTGGACCGGTTGGTTCGCAGCCGGTGTCGCTCTCGTTCTGATGAGCGGTGTGACGGCCGGATCGTGGGTGATTGAGTCGAATCTGGTGGCCGGTGCGCAGCACGATCTCGACCACGAAGGCGCTACCGTCGCCCGCTGGCTGGCTGACTCCTGCCGGCATCAGCGCGCCGCGGCGGAGTTCTACGCCCGCGACCCGCGGGTTCTCGATGCCGTCACGCGGGGCGCCGGCGGGGGCGGCGCCGTCGTACCTCTTCCGGTGGCCCATCGCCTGCACGACCTCGGCTACGACGCTCGACTGTACCCTCCGGACGCGCGCCGGCAACGCGGTTTGGCGTTCTCCGAAGGGCGGATCTGGTATCGCGAACCTGTCACTGGAAAGGACTTTAACCCGCTCGGCTGGATCGAAATCGGCCTCCCGGACCCGCTAGTCGATCGACTGGACGCGACCGCACCCACACGCATGCGGCTCATTTGGGACGGGGGCAGATCTGGCGCCACCGCCGGGGCGCCTCCGGCTGCTTCCTATTACGGCTGGATTCCGGAACTCGGCGCGGCGATTGTCGCTGAACGCCATGTTGTGCCGGGCCTCGGCACCCTCCACGGCCTCCGCAACGCCGCCGCCGGCTTGATTCTGTTGCTGTGCGTCCCCGCCTGGTTTTGGTACCGGGGCGCCCGGCGCCATCGCGAGGCGATCCTGCGCGGGGATGTCGAGCGGGCCCGATTCCAGGCCATGGCCGAGGCTTCGCCCCTCGGCATCCTGGCCCTCGACGCCGGCGGGCGGTGCGAATATGTCAATCCCGCCTATTGCCGCATCGTCTCCTGCGCGCCGGCCGCCGCCCTTGGGGACAACTGGCGCGGCGCGGTTCTCCCCGACGACCGCGATGTCATCGGGCTGATGTTGTCCCGGGGCGCGGCGACGGTAGAACCGGCGCGCGCCACGGTCCGGTTGGAACGCAGTGACGGGTGGACCGTCGTCAGCGATCTCCACGCGCAGGCCCAGCCTGGAGGCGGCTGGGTGCTGACCCTCGAAGACGTCACGCGCCGTCAGTTTCAGGAGAGCGAACTGCGCCGCCAGAGCGAACGCCTGCGCCTGGCGCTCGAAAGCGCCCGTGAAGGCACCTGGGACTGGGACCTCGACCTCGACCAGATGTTCTGCTCCGAGGTCCTGGTCTCGATGCTCGGCTACGAGGCGGATGCCGTCAACGGCCCCCGCGACCGCTGGCTCTCCTATGTGCACCCGGACGACTGGACCCGTCTCCGGGCCGCGCTCACGCCGCACCTGAACCAGGAGGTGGAGCTTTTCGAATGCGAGTACCGCATCAAGAACTCGTCCGGCGACTGGTGGTGGGTGCTCGATCGCGGCCGCGTCGTCGAACGCGACGAACTCGACCGGCCCACGCGCATGGTCGGCGTCATCACCTCCATCGAAGAGCGCAAACAGTACGAGGAGGCGCTCATGCAGGCCATGGAACGCGCCGAACTCGCCAACCGCGCCAAGGGCGAATTCCTCGCCATGATGAGCCACGAAATCCGCACGCCGATGAACGGTGTCATCGGCATGACGGCGCTGCTGCTCGAAGAAGACCTGACCCCGGAACAGCGCGAACTCGCCGAAACCGTCCGGATGTCGGGCGAGGCCCTGCTCGGCATCATCAACGACATCCTCGACTTCTCCAAAATCGAAGCCGGCAAGATGCAGCTCGAATGCATCCCCTTCCAGCCCCGCCTCGTTGTCGAGGAAGCCGTCGAACTCATGGCGCAACGCGCCTCCGCCAAAAAACTCGACATCACCGGCCTGGTCGGCGAAACCGTCCCGTTCCAACTCGCCGGCGACCCCTCCCGGCTCCGCCAGATCCTGCTCAATCTCCTCTCGAACGCCGTCAAATTTACGG
>CAYMTH010000402.1:0-4133 GCA_964393235.1 uncultured Solibacteraceae bacterium
CTTCGGCGGGTTGAGATGTGAAACTCGAAGCCGGTGGATGCGAAGGTGGCGGCCGAGATGCTTCAGCGGCCCGTGTAGTTGCGCTCGTAGAACTCGCGGTAGGCACCGGAGCGGACGTTGGCGATCCAGCCGGCGTTGTCGCGGTACCAGCGCACGGTGTCGGCGAGACCCTGTTCGAATTCGACCTGCGGTTTCCAGCCGGTTTCGCGTTCGACCTTGTCGGAGGTGATGGCGTAGCGGCGGTCGTGGCCGGGCCGGTCGGTGACGTACTTGATGAGCGATTCGGGCTGACCGGTGGCGGCGAGGATGCGTTGCACCACCTCGATATTGGGCAGGGCGCGGGAGCCGCCGATGTTGTAGACCTCGCCGGCGCGGCCTTTTTCGAGGACGGCGCGGATGGCGCGGCAGTGATCGTCAACGTAGAGCCAGTCGCGGATCTGCATGCCGTCGCCGTAGACGGGGAGCTGCTTGCCCTCGAGCGCGTTGGCGATCATGAGCGGGATCAGCTTTTCGGGAAACTGGAACGGGCCGTAGTTGTTGGACGCCCGGGTGACCGAGACGTTCATTTTATAGGTGGTGCAGTAGGAGAGGGCGAGGAGGTCGGAGCCGGCCTTGGAGGCGGAATAGGGGCTGGAGGCGCGGAGGGGGTAGTTTTCGTCGGCTTCGTGCGGTTCGTCGATGGAGCCGTAGACCTCGTCGGTGGAGACATGGACGAAGCGGGCGGTTTTGTGGCGCCGGGCGGCTTCGAGGAGGGTGAAGGTCCCGTTGAGGTTGGTGCGGATGACGGGCTCGGGGGAGAGGATGGAGCGGTCGACGTGCGATTCGGCGGCGAAGTGGACTACGGCGTCGGGCTGGACGTCGGCGAAGACAGCCTCGATGGCGGCGGGGTCCGCGATGTCGGCTTTATGGAAGGAGTAGCGGGGATCGCTGGAGAAGGCGGCGAGGTTTTCGAGGTTCCCGGCGTAGGTGAGGGCGTCTACATTGGCGATGCGGATGTCATCGGGCCCTGCGAGGGCGAGACGAACGAAGGCGGAGCCGATGAAGCCGGCGCCACCGGTAACGACGATTTTCATTTGTGCTGGAGTTCCCAATCGTAATTAATGCCGGGGGCGTTGTAGGGGATACGGCCTTCGTCGGCGGGGTTATAGACGCGGTCGGTGACGTAGACGAGCATGGCGGGTTCGTGGCTGATCACCTTATAGCCGTGGCCGACGCCGGGCGGGATGAGGATCTGCCAGGGGCGGAGGGCACCGACGTAGAAGGTATTGCGGCGGCCGAAGGCGGGGGAGTCCGGGCGGAGGTCGACGAGGGCGACCTGGAACATGCCGGAGGCCGGGGACCAGTAGTCGGTCTGAAAGCGATGGATGTGGAAGGCTTTGATGGTGCCGGGTAGGGAGAGGGCGGCGGAGACCTGGGTGGATTCGGGCGGGAAGCCGGCGACGCCGCCCTGGCCGATGCGGGCGACTTCGAGGAAGTAGCCGCGGTCGTCGGGCCAGAGGGCGTAGGGGATCACTTTGACGCCTGGGATGAGTTGTTCGGCGTCCGGCTTGAGAATGACGTTGCCGATGCCGCGCTGTTCGTTGGCGGGGAGGCCGTACTCGAAGGGAGAACTCACGCCTGGTGCCCCCGGGTGGCGGCGACGAGATTGTTGGCGCGAAGGAGGGATTCGAAGGTGCCGGCGTCGGTCCACCAGCCGTCGAGGTGGGCGAAGCTCATGGTGCCTTCGGCGATGTAGGCGTTATTAACGTCGGTGATTTCGAGTTCGCCGCGATCGGAGCGCTTCAGCTTCTGGACCTTGTCGAACACGGTCTCGTCGTACATATAGATGCCTGTAACGGCGAGGTTCGACTTGGGCTTCTTGGGCTTTTCCTCGATGCCGAGGATGCGGCCGCCTTCGATTTCGGCGACACCGAACCGTTCGGCGTCGGGGACCTCCTTGAGGAGGATCTTGGCACCGGCCGGTTGTTTGCGGAAATCTTCGACGGCCTGGCGGATGGAGCCTTCGATGATGTTGTCGCCGAGGATGACGCAGAGGCGATGGCCGGCGCCGAAGTGGTGCGCGAGGCCGAGGGCCTCGGCGATACCGCCTTCGCCTTCCTGGTAGGTGTAGTCGAGGTGGATGTTGCCGAACTCTTTGCCATTGGCAAGGAGGCGGAGAAAGTCCCCGGCGTTGCGCCCGCCGGTAACGATGAGGATTTCATCGATACCCGCGTCGACAAGCGTTTGGATCGGGTAGTAGATCATCGGCTTGTCGTAGATGGGGAGGAGATGTTTATTGGTGATCTTGGTTAGGGGAAACAGACGGCTTCCGGTGCCACCCGCTAACACGACGCCCTTCATGGCCATGGCTAAAGAGTCCTACCCACCATGATACACTCGCGCGGAGTATGAAGCTTCACAAATGGAATGAGATAGCGGTCGAGCAGCTGAATCCGACGTTTGCGCGGCAGGCGGTTCACACCGACCGGATGACGATCGCCTACCTGCATTTGAAGGCGGGCGGCGTGGTGCCGGAGCATCACCATGAGAACGAGCAGGTGTCGATGGTGTTGTCCGGGAAGCTGAAGTTTATCGCGGAGGGGAAGGAGTATATCGTCAACGCCGGGGAGGTGATGCAGATTCCCTCGAACCTGCCGCACCGGGTGGATGTGTTGGAAGATTCGGTGGTGTTCGACCTGTTTGCCCCGATCCGGGCCGACTGGCTGGCCGGCAACGACGCCTACTTGCGCCAGGCGGAGACGGCGCCTTCGGAGAGCGCGTAGAGCAGCGGCCCGTTCGCCCAGAGGGCGCGGACGGGTTGCCAGGGGATCGACGCCGTCTCGCGGGTGGCTGGATCGACGAGCAGGATGCCGCCGGCGTGGCCGATGGTGGCGACGCCGGCATGAATGGCGGCGGCCCGGGGATAGGCGAGCCGGATGCCGGGGAGGGCGGTTTCCGGCCAGAGTTGGCGGGGATCGGCGGGACGGGTGAAGATCCGGACCGGGGTCGCCGCGCGTTCCCGCTGGGCGGCGATAAGCAGGTGCGGCCAGGCGGCGATTGAGAACGTGGCGGCTTCCGGGGACTCGTGGTGAAGATGGATGGCGAAGATGTGCCAGGGCAGATCGGCCGAGGCGGGGGATTGAATCCAGTAGTTGCCGGTGAAGAGGTCGGGGCGGCGGTCGCCGTCGACGTCGGCGAGGGCGAGGCCGGATTGGCGGGAGGCGGTGTAGATGGAATAGATCTCGCGGGTAGCGGAGAGAGTGTAGAAACGAACCTGGGCGTGGCGGTGAACGATAAGGAAGCCCGATTCACCGTGGAGCGAGGCGGGCAGGCAGTCGTGGAGTTCGACGTAGGTGTCGAGGCGGCGGGGGGTGAAGGCGGGACCGCGGAGGAGAAGGAGGTCGCCGAGTTCGCCTTCGGCGGGGCGAGCGGCGAGGATCAGGTCGGTGTGGCCGTCGCGATCGAAGTCGAGGGCGCAGCCGCCCGGATGGAAGCCGTTGGGCGAGGTGGCGACGAGTGTGGGGCGGCCGTTTTCCCAGCGATGGGCCGCGGCGCCCCAGGTGAAGAAAACAGAAGGGTTGCGCGGATCGGCGGCGCCGCCGCGGAGGGGCGCGGGGGCCTTCCATTCTCCGGCGGGACGCATTTGGGGCGGCGCGGCGAGGAGGGAAATTGCGGCGGCGGCAATACTCAGGATTCGCACGAGATGTTATTCTAGCGGCACGGGTCGAGTATGGATACATTGCGCGAAATCCTGACGCGGGAAGAGTCTGACGCCCCGCTCGACCTGGCGGCGCTGGAACTGGCCCGGATCGAATTTCCGAACCTGGATCCGCGCCCGTTTCTGGACATTCTCGACTCCTACGCGACCGAGATCGATGGGCGGATGCGGATGGAGTACGACGGTGTGGAGCGGTTGCAGGTGCTGCACGAGTGCTTTTTCCGGGAGCAGGGCTTTGGCGGGAACGAGAAGGACTACTACAACCCGCGGAACAGCTGTATCAACGAAGTGATCGCGACGCGGCAAGGGATTCCGATTTCCCTGGCGGTGGTGTACCTCTCGATCGCCGACCGGCTGGAGATGCCGATGGCGGGCGTGGGGCTGCCGGGGCACTTTCTGGTGCGCTACGACGCCGAGGACTTTCAGACATTCGTTG
>CAYMTH010000402.1:4143-5329 GCA_964393235.1 uncultured Solibacteraceae bacterium
TACAACAACGGCCGGCTGCTGGAATCCGAGGAGTGTTTTGAACTCGGGCGGCAGATGACGGGCATGGACCTGGCGGCGACGCCGGCGATCCTGAACGGGGTGACGAACCGGCAGATTCTGGTGCGGATGCTGCACAATTTGCGGTCGATTTACCTGCGCGGGAAGGCGTATGTGAAGGCGGCGCAGGTGCTGGACCTGTTGGTGGAGGCGTCACCGTCGGACGCCGACAGCTACATCCTGCGCGGCGCGGTGAACGTGGAACTGCGGAAGTACGAGGCGGCGAAGTCGGACTTCGAGCGGTATCTGGAACTGGCGCCGGAGGCCCGGGACCGGCAGCGGGTGGAGGACCAGATCGCGGCGCTTGACCGGTACTTGATGCGCGGGTAGAGCGCTGTCCGCCGCCGGCTACTGCCGCAGCGCCCAGCGGATGCCGGGCGCGGGGAACGCTTTCAGCCATTCGGCGTCGGTCGCCGGCAATTGGCGCGGCTTGACGGGCTTGGGCTGCATGGCGGCGGCGATCTGCGTCCAGACGGCCGCATGTTCCAGGCCGAGGAGTTCGGGCCGATCCCCCTGCTGTTCGCGCCAGCGGAGGACAGTGAGGAGATCCTGCGCCTGTTCCGCCGCCGCGGACCGCTGGAAGGTGAGGTAGTAACGGAGTTTGTCGTTGACGGGCGGCGGCTGGTAGGGCTTCACGAGGATTACCGCGCGGCCCCGGGCGACCAGGCGTTTGACGGCGTCGCTGGCGGCGGCCGCCTCGATGCCGGCCGGGTGGATGACTACCACGGGCCGTCCCTTGCCGGCGAGGATGCGTCCTTCGACGCGGTCGCCGCGGCCGGGACGACCGAGGGCGAACTGTTCGCCCTGCACGGCGGCTTCGACCGATTGCGGCCACTCGGCGTGAAGGGCGAGCAGGAGCCGCTCGCGGAGCGGGCTGGCGGGAAGATTTCGCTGGAACTGGGCGTAAACCTGTTCGTAGGTCAATGCGCCTGGAGGGAGCGGGCGGCCGGCAAGCGCGAGCAGGTCGTCCTTCTCGAACCGCGGAATGTTCGATTCCTTCGGCCCGGCTGGCAGGCCCAGGATCTTGCGGGCGAAGAAGTCGTAGACGGCCTCGCGGCTGGCCTGATTGTAGTTATGCGGGGCGTTGAACTGCACCGATTCGAGTTCGGACTCCTTGCCGAACAGCGCG
>CAYMTH010000403.1:0-899 GCA_964393235.1 uncultured Solibacteraceae bacterium
TGTGCTACCTCGCCCGCCGCCCCGGCGAAGCCGTCCCCCGCGAGACCCTGCTCACCGAGGTCTGGGGCTACAACGCCGCCACCAACACCCGCACCGTCGACGTCCACATGACCTGGCTGCGGCAGAAGATAGAAGAAAATCCCTCGGAACCGCGACACTTAGTCACGGTCCGAGGGATCGGGTATCGTTTCGATAACTAGCGATTAGCCGGCGAGCGTATTCAGCGTCGCGAACCGCGAAGCTTCATACGCCTTGATCTGCTCTTCGTGCTGCTGCACGTAGCCGATCTCGTCGACCCCGGCAAGCAGGCAGTGCTTGGCGAACGCGTCGATCGGGAACGACGCCACCGGGCCGCCCGGCCAGGTGAACGTCTGCGCTTCGATGTTCACGCTCACCCGCAGGTCCGGGTTCGCCTCGAGCGCCTCGCGCAGCTGCTGGTGCACTTCCTTGCTGACAACCAGCGGCAACAGCCGGTTCTTCAGCGAATTCTGCTTGAAGATGTCGGCAAAGCTGGTCGAGATGACGGCCTGGAACCCGTACTGCGTCAGGGCCCACGGCGCGTGTTCGCGCGAGGAGCCGCAGCCGAAGTTGTCGCCCGCTAACAGCACCTTGGACGCCTTGGCCTTCTCCGTGTTCAGGATGAACTCGGGCTTCGGCGAACCGTCGGCGTTGTAGCGCCAGTCGTAGAACAACTGGTCGCCCAAACCGTCCTTCGAGATCGTCTTCAGAAACCGCGCCGGGATGATCTGATCGGTGTCGATGTTATCGACCTGGATCTGAGTAACTGTCGAGTCAAATTGCATCGTGCGGAATCCTTTCTAGAGCAGCGTCCGGACGTCGGTGACGACGCCGGTGACGGCGGAAGCGGCCGCAGTGAGCGGGCTGGCCAGGAACGTCCG
>CAYMTH010000403.1:931-5050 GCA_964393235.1 uncultured Solibacteraceae bacterium
ATGGCGATGCACATCGAGCAGCCCGCCTCGCGCCACTCGGCGCCGGCGGCCTTGAAGATCTGGTCGAGCCCTTCGGCTTCGGCCTGCCGCTTGATCTCCTGCGAGCCCGGCACGATCATCGTCCGCACGCTCGGCGAGACCTTACGGCCCTTCAGCACGCTGGCCGCCGCCCGCAGGTCCGACATGCGCGAGTTCGTGCACGAACCCACGAACACCACGTCGATCTTCTGACCGGCGATCGGCTTGCCCGCTTCGAGACCCATGTAGGCGAGGGCCTTCTTGAGCGAGTCGCGCTCGAGCGAATCGGCCACGCTGCCCGGGTCCGGGATCGCGCCCGAAATCGCCATGCCCATGCCCGGGTTGGTCCCGAACGTGATCATCGGCTCGAGCGAGTCGGCGTCGATGGTCGTCGAGTAGTCGTAAGTGGCGCCCTCGTCGGTGACGAGTTCCTTCCACTTGGCGACCGCTTCGTCCCACTTCTCGCCCTTCGGCGCGAACCGCCGGCCCTTCAGGTACTCGAAGGTCTTTTCATCCGGCGCGACCAGACCGGCGCGCGCGCCGGCTTCGATCGACATGTTGCAGACCGTCATCCGCTCTTCCATCGACAGCGCGCGGATGGCCGAACCCGTGTACTCAAACACGCAGCCCGTGCCGCCGCCGATGCCGATCTTCGCGCACAGCGCCAGGATGATGTCCTTCGCCGTCACGCCCGGCTTCAGCGTCCCGTCGACGCGCACTTCGTACGACTTCGACTTCCGCTGCAGCAGGCACTGCGTGGCCAGCACCATTTCGACTTCCGAGGTGCCGATGCCGAACGCCAGCGCCCCGAAGGCGCCGTGCGTGGCGGTATGCGAGTCGCCGCACACCACCGTCATGCCCGGCTGCGTCAGGCCGTTTTCCGTGCACGATGCCCTGGTCCCTGTCCTGGAACCCGAAGTACGGGATCCCGAACTCCTGGGCGTTCTTTTCGAGCTGCGCCACCTGCGCCGCCGCCACCTGGTCGACGATCGGCAGGTTGCGCGGCGTAGTCGGCGTCGAGTGGTCGACGGTGCAGAACGTCAGGTCCGGCCGGCGGACCTTCACGCCCCGCTGGCGCAGGCCGGAGAAGGCCTGCGGCGACGTCACTTCGTGCACCAGGTGCAGATCGATATAGAGCAGCGAGGGCGCGCCCTCGCGCTCGGCGACGATGTGGTTGTCCCACACCTTCTGGATGATCGTACGGGGATTAGATGGCATTGGCGACTGCGTCTCCTACTTCCGAGGTCGTGGCGGGCGTGCCCTTCGGCTTCAAATCGGCCGTCACGCGGCCCGAGTTCAACACCGCTTCCATCGCGGCGTTCACCGCGGCGGCCTCTTCCTTCAGCCCGAAGCTGTATTCCAGCATCGCGGCCACCGAGCCGATCGCGCCCAGCGGATTGGCCTTGTTCTGCCCCGCGATGTCCGGCGCCGAACCGTGCACCGGCTCAAACAACCCGACAAACGCGCCCGACGCCTTCCGCTCGCCGATCGACGCCGACGGCAGCATCCCGATCGACCCGGCCAGCACCGCGCCCTCGTCGCTCAGAATGTCGCCGAACATGTTCTCCATCACCACCACGTCGAACTGCCGCGGCCGCAGGATCAGCTGCATCGCGCAGTTATCGACCAGGATGTGCTCGAGCTCGACGTCGGGGAACTCCGGCGCGATCTCGTTGACCACCTTCCGCCACAGCTGCGACGTCTCGAGAACGTTCGACTTATCGACCGAGGTGACCTTCTTCTTCCGGTTCCGCGCCAGGTGGAACGCCATGCGCGTGATCCGCGCGATCTCGGCGCGCGTGTAGGTCATCGTGTTCGTGCCGCGCTCGGTATCGCCCGACCCTTCCACGCCCCGCGGCTGGCCGTAGTAGATGCCGCCGTTGAGCTCGCGGACGATGATCATGTCCACGCCCTCGACGATGTGGTTCTTCAGCGGCGACGACTCAATGAGAGCCGGCCACGCCTTCACCGGACGCAGGTTCGCATACACGCCCAGAATCTTGCGGATGCCGAGCAGGCCCTTCTCCGGCCGCTTCTCCGGCGGCGCGTTGTCGAACTCCGGCAGTCCGACCGCCCCCATCAGCGTCGCGTCGGCGTCGAGCGCCTTCCGCGCCGTCTCGTCCGGGAACGGCGAACCCGTCTGGTGAATCGCGATCCCGCCGAGCAGGGCTTCGTCCAACTTCAACGAATGCCCGTACTTCGAGACGACCTTCTCGAGAACTTTTACGGCTTCTCGAGTGACTTCCGTACCGATGCCGTCACCGGGGACGGTAAGAATATTCAGTTGCATGCAATCCTTCGTTAAGCGTTGACGCGGGAAGCCGTGGCTTCCTTGCAGATGGCCGCGATGGCCTCGTTCCGAACGCCCTTGACGCGATCGGCGAGTTCGCAGAAGCCCTTGTAAACAACGTCGAGTTCTTCCTTGGTCAGGTCCGGGAAGCCCAGGTCGGCGCAGCGCTGCTTCAGCGCGTGGCGCCCGGAGTGCTTGCCCAGGACCAGCTTGCCCTCGGGAACACCGACGCTCTTGGGGTCAATGATCTCATAGGTGGCCTTGTTCTTGAGGTAGCCGTCCTGATGGATGCCCGCCTCGTGCGCGAAGGCGTTCTCGCCCACGATCGCCTTGTTCGGCTGCGGCCCGAAGGTGATGATCGAGCTCAACGTCTGGCTCGCCGCGAACAGGTGCTCCGTGTTGATCCCCGTGTAGTACGGCAGCTTGTCGCCGCGCGTCTTCAGAATCATGACGATTTCTTCGAGCGAGCAGTTCCCCGCCCGTTCCCCGATGCCGTTGATCGTGCATTCGATCTGCCGCGCGCCCGCCTCGATCGCCGCCAGCGAGTTCGCCACCGCCAGGCCCAGATCGTCGTGGCAGTGCACCGAGACGATCGCCGTGTCCCCCAGCGCCTTCGCGATGCGCCCGATCAGCGCCGCGTATTCGCCCGGAATCGAGTAGCCCACCGTGTCCGGCAGGTTGATGGTCCGCGCCCCGGCTTCGACCGCCGCCTTCGATACCTGCTCCAGGTAGTCGGGGTCCGTCCGCGCCGCGTCCTCGGCCGAAAATTCCACATCGTCGCAGTAGGTCCGCGCCAGCCGCACCGAGTTAACTACATCTTCGAGCACCTGTTCCCGGGATTTCTTCAACTTGTACTGGAGGTGGATGTCCGACGTCGCCATGAACGTGTGGATCCGCGGCCGCTTCGCCGCCTTCAACGCCTCCGCCGCCCGGTCAATGTCGAGCTTCGTGCAGCGCGCCAGCGCCGCCACCTGCACCCAGCTGAACTCCTTCGAAACGGCTTCCACCGCCTCGAAATCGCCCTGCGACGCGATCGGGAATCCCGCTTCCATCACGTCCACCCCAAGATCGACCAGCTTCGCCGCCATCTTGAGCTTCTCAGGAACCGTCATCGAACAGCCGGGCGATTGCTCCCCGTCTCGCAACGTCGTATCGAAAATGTATACTCGCTGACTCATGGTTTTTGCCTCCGCGATTTGGAAAACACCGAAAGGGCAGCTGGTTAGCTATCGCCCCCTCGGTGTATCCCTTCATTATCCGGACCTCCCCTAAATTTAGCAAATTTATTCTCTTCGCCCTGTCGATAAGCAGATCTAATGGGATAAACTGGCTTTATTCACCAGGCAGACCACATAAGCCATGGAACTCCACTCTCTGAAGGTCTTTCAAACCGTCGCCACCGAAAAGAGCTTTTCCCGCGCCGCCGAAAAGCTCCTTCGCACCCAACCCGCCGTGTCGCTGGCCGTCCAGCGCCTCGAAACCGAGCTCGGCGAGCGCCTCATCGACCGCACCGGCAAGGAACTCCTCCTCACCGACGCCGGCAAGATCGTCTTCGAGTTCTCCCGGCGCTTTGAAAACCTCGAACTCGAAATGGGCAACGCCCTCGCCGAGATGCGCGACAACTCCGCCGGCGTCCTCATCGTCGGCGCCAACGAGTCGACCTCGCTCTACCTGCTCCAGCACATCGTCAACTACCGCCGCCTCTATCCCAAAATCAAGGTGCGCGTCCGCCGCAGCGTCTCGAGCAAGATCCCCAGCCAGTTGATCGACGGCGAGCTTGAACTCGGCGTCATCAGCTACGACCCGCAGGA
>CAYMTH010000403.1:5060-5314 GCA_964393235.1 uncultured Solibacteraceae bacterium
CGTCAGCCCCGAGCACCGCTTCGCCCAGCGCGGCTCGGTGTCCATCTCCGAACTCGGCATCGAGACCTTCATCGCCCACAACGTGCTCTCGCCCTACCGCGAGATCGTGCTCCGCGAGTTCCAGCGCCACCGCGTCCCGCTCAATATGGACGTCGAAATGCCCACCGTCGAGACGATCCGCCGCATGGTGGCCCGCAACGAAGGCGTCGCCTTCCTGCCCCGCATGTGCGCCGAGCAGGAGGTGGCGAGCGGCC
>CAYMTH010000404.1:0-5308 GCA_964393235.1 uncultured Solibacteraceae bacterium
GCGGGGCGCGGTGGAGGCTTTCGATGACGCTGCCGGCGATGCGCGGGGAGATGATGATGCGGCCCTCGAAGGCGTCGCGGATGGCGGCGAGCAGTTCTTCGGTGGCGGCGTGTTTGAGGACGTAACCGGAAGCGCCGAGACGGAAGGCGCGGGTGGCGAGGGCGACGTCGGGGCTGGCGGTGACGAAGACGAAGCGGGTGCGGGAGCCGGCCTCGCGGCAATGGCGGAGGGCTTCAAGGCCGTTCAGCAGGGGCATGGAAATGTCGCAGACGGCCAGTTCGGGTTGCAGACGTTCGACGGCGGCGACCAGGGCGCGGCCGTCCTGTACGGTATCGACGAGATCGTACTCGCCTTCCAGAATGCGCCGGAGACCGTCGAGGACGAGCGCGTGGTCGTCGGCGAGCACAATGCGGTGCTTCAAGGGGGCACCTCCGCGGGGAAGCCGATTTGAGGATAGCGGAATCGGGGGTGGGTGGAAAGGGGTGTAACAGTCGACACTCGTAAAACTCCGAGTATGCGGAATACGAAATTCGCTCTAGACTCGTACCAGCAGATGAGTCAGGAAGGAAATCGACCCATCGACGCGAAGGTAGCGTAAGAGGGCTCGATTCCGGCCGTGCACGAAGCCTATGGAGGGCGGGGTGTCGCGGGCGGAAGCGGCGAGCCGGCAAGAGAAAGCAGGGTAAGAACATGAACCGGAATGTTCTATCGATTCGCGACTATCGGGATGAGTGCGAGTTGGCCGAATTGCCGTTGCCCGGAGCGGTGGCGCACAGTCCGCAGATGGCGCAGGTATTCTCGTGTGTGCGGCGGGTGGCGCCGCATTTCCGCTCGGTGCTGGTCACCGGCGAGACGGGCACGGGGAAGGAAGTGGTTTCCAAGGCGTTGCATGACCTGAGCCCGGCGACGGGGCGGTTTGTAACGGTGAACTGTTCGGCGGTGGTGGAGTCGTTGTTTGAAAGCGAGCTGTTCGGGCACGTGCGGGGCGCGTTTACGGGTGCGGACCGGGACAAGATCGGGCAATGCGAATTTGCCGATGGCGGGACGCTGCTGCTCGACGAGATCGGGGACATGCCGCTGGCGACGCAGGCGAAGCTGCTGCGGGTGCTGCAGAACCAGGAGGTGCAGCGGGTGGGTTCGTTGACGCCGAAGAAGATCGACCTGCGGGTGGTGGCGGCGACGAACAAGGATCTGCGGGCGGCGATCCGGGCGCGGGAGTTCCGGGCGGACCTCTACTACCGGCTGTCGATGGTGGAGATTCATCTGCCGGCGCTGCGGGACCGGGAAGGCGACCTGGAGGTGCTGACCGCGCATTTCCTGCGGCAGTGGTCGGAGCGCTACGGGAAGAAGATCGCGCGGGTGTCGCCGCAGGTGGCGGCGATTCTCTCGCATCACCGCTGGCCCGGGAACGTGCGGGAGCTCGAGAACGTGATCGGGTACGCGTGCATGCTGGCGGTGCGGGACCGGCTGGAGGTGGAAGACCTGCCGGACTACCTGACGACGCCGGAGGCGCTGGCGGTGGTGCCGAAGACGGAACTCGCGGGCGAGGATCTGAGCCTGCTCGAGAAGTGCGAGTCTTGGCTGCTGCGGCAGGCGCTCGACAAGGCGAACTGGAACCAGGTGCGGGCGGCGCGGGCGCTGGGAACGACGCGCGACCGGCTGCGGTACCGCATCCGGAAGTACGGGCTGGCGCGGAACTGCGCGTAATCGTAGAATCGAATTGCCATGAGCGAGGATGCTACCCGGGGGTTGCTGGCGAACCCCGATATCGCGCAGGCGGCGGTGAACGCGCTTGGGGCGATGGTCGTGGTGCTGGATGCGGCGTACCGGGTCACCGACTGTAATCCGGCCTGCGGGAAGTTGATGGCGGAGCGGGACTGCAGCGGTCATGCGGTGTGGGAGTACTTCGTTCCGGGCGACCAGGCGGCGGTGAGGGCGATTCTCGAAGACCCGAAAGAGGCCGGACGCCTGCACGAACAGGACCTGGCCGGCAACGGCCGGTCCCGGCGGATCTCCTGGGCGATCCATCCGATTCCAGAGACGGACCGCTGGCTGTTGACGGGCATCGACGTGACGCGGTGCCGTCGGGCGGACGTGGCGCTGGCGGCGAGCGAGGCGCGCTTCCGGGCGGTGATCGAAAACGCGGCCGAGGCGATTCTTGGCGTTGGACACGGCGGGGAGATCGTCGTGGCGAATCCAGCCGCGGCGCGCATGTTCGGTTACGAGATCGATGAACTGGTGGGCGCGCCGCTGGACATGCTGGTGCCCGACTGGTTTCAGGGTCGTCACGCGGAAGCGCAGCGGAAGTACTTCGAACAGCCGCGGGACCGGCGGATGGGCCAGCGGGGCGACCTGGCCGGCCGGCGGAAGGACGGCACGGAGGTGCCGCTCGAGATCAGCCTGAGCCACGTGCGGAACGGGGACGGGGGCATGGCGATCGCGCTGTTGCAGGACGTGACGGAGCGGCGCGAGAACCGGCGGCGGCTGCAGGCGCTGGCGCGCCGGCTGATGACGGCGCAGGAGGAGGAACGGCGGCGGATCGCGCGGGATCTGCACGACGACCTGACGCAGTCGATTTCGCTGCTCGGCATGAAGCTGGGGTTCCTCAAGCAGCGTGTGGAACTGCCGCGGGAGCGGCTGCTCGAGGAAATCGAAGAGGCGCGCCGGCAGGTGGACGATCTGGTGGAAGAGGTGCGTGAGCTGTCGCACCGGCTGCACCCGAGCGTACTGGAATACTCGGGGCTGGAGGCGGCGCTCGACAGCCTGGCCGCGGACGTCGAGCGGCACGACGGCCCGGCCGTGCGCGTGGAAGTGGACCGGGCGGCGGCGGAGATCCCGGCCGACGCGTCGTCGGCGCTCTATCACATCGCCCTGGAGGCGCTGCGCAACGCCGCCAAGCATGCCGACGCGAGGACGGTGGAGGTGCGCGTACGCTGCCACGCCGACCGGTTGCGCATGGACATTGGCGACGACGGGCGCGGATTCGAGCCGGACGGCATCCGCGGCGAGACGGGGCTGGGGCTCATCAGTATGGAGGAGCGGGCACTCGGCCTGGGAGGGCGATTCGCCATTTCCACCGAACCGGGACGGGGAACACGAATCGAGGTGGAGGTCCCGCTCCGCAAGAGCCTGGCTTAGATCAGGGCCAGGCGGGATTCGACCTCGTGCTTCCGTTCATTGCGGATGAGCCCGTGAATCATCACGAGACGGCGGGCGAGCAGGTCGAGGTAGTCGTCGAGCGTGAACATGCCGCACAGCGCGCCGGTCGCGTTGACCACCGGGGCCCGGCGGATGCCGAGGCGGCGCATGTCCTCCATGACGATGTCGGGGTCTTTCGTGGCGACGGCCGTGTAGAGCTGCGGGTTCATGATATCGGCCAGCGTGAGGGTGGCCGGATCGAGGCCGAGGGCGGTGACGGAGATCACGATGTCGCGGTCCGTCACGATGCCGATGGGCCGCGCGCCGCCGTCTTCGAGCACGACGACGTCGCCGACGTGGGAGTCGCGCATTTGGCGGGCCGCCATCTGGACGCTCGTGCGCCCCGGCGCGGCGATGACTTTTTCGGTCGCGAGAGCGATGACTTGCATGGCTTAAATCCTTTCGTGCAGCGGGGCTTCGAGTAGCGAGAGAACCTCGCCGTCGCTCACCTGGTCGAAGTCGTCGTACCACTCGCCGATCGAGCAAAGGTCCTCCGGGGTGAGTACGCACACCACCTGGTCGGCGATGCGGGCGAGGCGGCGGGCGGTGGAGGCGGCGGCAACCGCGGCCGCGACGACAACGCGGCCGGCCCGCAGCTGGCGCATGGCGCCGATGGCCGCCTCCACCGTCGCGCCGGTGGCGATCCCGTCGTCGACGAGGATGACGGTCTTGCCATAGAGGTCGAGCGGAGGCCGCCCGGCGCGGTAGAGGTGCTCCCGGCGCATGAGTTCCTCACGCTCACGGGCGGTGATGCGATCCACCTCACCGGCCGTGATGCCGTAGGCATCGATCAGGTCCTGGTGCAGCACCACGACACCGCCGAACGCGACGGCGCCCATGGCCAGCTCCGGCTGGAACGGCACGCCGAGTTTGCGGACGAGGCAGACGTCCATCGGCACGCCGAGCGCGCGGCTGATCTCCGCCGCCACCACGACTCCGCCGCGAGGCAGGCCCAGCAGGAGGCAGTCCCGGCAGGCGCGGTACTCTTCCAACCGTGCCGCCAGGAGCTGGCCCGCCTCGCGGCGATCTTGGAACCGGCTGATCACACTTCCCTCCAGGCACGTTCGCTGCCAATCCAGCGATAGAGAAAATCGCGCGTCAGCCACTGCCGTCCGTGGTGGCCGCGCTTGGCCAGCAGCACCTGATGGACCTCGGTGTAGGCGTCCTCGAAGTTGATCGCCGACGCGGCCAGGTACAGCAGCCACGTGCGGTAGATCGTCGCTCCGGCGATCGCCGTCGCCTTCTCTTCGGCCTGCTGCAGGTGCTTCACCCAGGCGCGGCAGGTGAGCGCGTAGTGGGGCCGCAGGTTCTCGACGTCGATCACCTCGAAACCGGCCAGGTTCGCTTCCCGCACCAGCTCCGCCAGCGATACGAGGCCGGAGCCGGGGAACACGTAGCGGTCGAGAAACAGCGTCTGCCCGTCCACCGCGCCGCCGTCCGGCCGCGCGATGCCGTGGTTCAGGAACAGTCCGTCGTCGGCCAGGATCGAATGGATGTGCCGCAGGTATTCGGGCAGCCGCGCCGGGCCGACATGCTCAAACATGCCCACCGAGGCGATCTTCGTGTAGATCCCGCCGGCGCGCGCGAAGTCGTTTTCCTCGATCCGGATGCGCCCGTGCAGGTTGTGCTCCCGCAGCCGCCGGTTGGCGTGTTCGCTCTGCTGCCGGCTCAGCGTAAAGCCTTCGCCGGAGACGCCATAGGCGTTGGCGGCGTGGATCAGAAGGCTGCCCCAGCCGCAGCCGATATCGAGGAACCGGTCCTGCGGCGCCAGTTGCAGCTTGCGGCAGATGTGGTCGAGTTTGGCCGACTGCGCCTCGGCCAGCGAGTCGTTCTCGCTGCGGTAGTAGGCGCAGGAGTAGTTGAGGCCCGGATCCAGAAACAGCTCGTAAAACTCCGTAGGCAGGTCGTAATGGAAGGCGATGTCGCGGACCGGGTTGCGCAGCCGGGCGAGCCAGGCGCCCACACGGGAGTGGGCCGCCTTCGCCAGCAGCGAAGTGGCCCACAGGCGCGTGGGGGAGTGGCGCTGCGACGCGTAAAAGCGGATGGCGGCGATGACGTCGCCACGAATGTCGATGTCGCCGTGCAGATAGTCGAGCGCGGCCGAGTAGGG
>CAYMTH010000405.1:0-5299 GCA_964393235.1 uncultured Solibacteraceae bacterium
GTTGCTGCCCGTCGGCGAGGCCGATTTCGATCAGTTCGATGCCGAGGCGCGAGGTGCCCTTGGCGCGGCCGGCCTTGATGGCTTCGGTCACGCGGCCCTCGATGGTCTGCCCGCGGTGGGCGATGACGAGACCGTCGGCGACCACCGGTTGGACGATGGTGCCGGAGAAGCGGTCGCCGGGCTGGCTTTTGTCGGAGGAAAGCGGCTGGTCGACGCGGATCTTGATCCACGCGCCGGCCGGCAGGACAAGTTGGGACCGGACGGTATTTTCGGGGATCGGCTTCGGGGCCGGGGCGGGTTCGGGTTCCGGCGCCTGGGCCCAGCAGGCGGAGGCCGCGAAAATCGTGGCGGCCAGAAGGGTTTGGGTGGTCGGTTTCATGGGTGTGCTCCCGCTGACTGGAGAGCAATCGGCGTGCCAATACATAACCCTCGTGAATTGAGGGCGTTAGATATGTGTAACGGGAGCCGCCCGTGGTGCAGGGCGGGCAGGGTGGTTGGATTCCACCAACCCCGGGTGGGTGGTTAGGTGACAAAATGTTTATACTGACAGTAACGAAAGGGGAAAGGTAATGAAGTTGGCTCTCGCGAGGCTTGCCTCGCTTACTCTATTTGTCTCCGTGGCCGCGATGGCCCAAAGTACCGGCCGCATGTCCGGTATCGTTATCGATCCGACGGGAGCGTCGGTTCCCAACGCGAAAGTCAGCCTGTTCATCCCGGGCGGCGCGTCTCCGATCATCGTCACGACGACCGGCGCCGCGGGCAACTACAGTCTCAGCGGCCTGCAGCCGGTGCAGTACGACGTGCATGTGGAAATGTCCGGCTTCCGGACGACGATCATCCGCGCCGTCAAGGTGGATCCGGGTGTCGAACTGTCGATGCAGCCGGTGAAGCTGGAAGTGAGCTCACAGGCCGAAGTGGTGGAAGTGACGAGCGAGGCGATCGGCGTGCAGACGTCGAACGCGGAAATCGCGGCGACGGTGACGAACTCGCAGGTGACGCGCCTGCCCAGCCTGAACCGCAGCCCGCTCGGGTTCATCTCGATCCAGGCCGGCGTGGGCGGCAACGGCCGCACGAACACGACCATCAACGGTCTGCGGCCCTCGTTCGCGAACGTCACGATCGACGGCATCAATATTCAGGACAACTTCATCCGCACCAACGGTCTCGACTTCCAGCCGAACATGCTGCAGCTCGACCAGGTGGCCGAGTTCACGCTGTCGACGTCGAACACCAACGCCAGCCTCGGCAACGGCGCCGCGCAGTTGACCTTCGTTACCCCGTCCGGCACCAACAAGCTGAAGGGCAACGTGCGCTGGTTCAACCGCAACAATGTGGCCGCCGCCAACACGTGGTTCAATAACCGTAACGGCGTGGCCCGCCCCTTCCTGAACCAGAATCAGTTCGGCGGTTCGCTCGGCGGCAAGATCATCAAGGACAAGCTGTTCTTCTACGGTGACTACGAAGCGACGCGGCAGGTGCAGCAGTCGGCCGCAACGCGCACCATCCTGCGCGAAGACGCCCGCAACGGAATCTTCAACTACCGCGACACGGCCGGCAACGTTCAGCGCGTAAACCTGCTCGGCCTCTTCCCGGGCCTCAGCCGTTCGCAGGCGATGACCTCGATCCTGGGCGCCATCCCCGGCGCGGGTTCCATCAACCGCAACGACATCGGCGACAATCTTAACACCGGCGGCTACTCCTTCAACATCCGCAACAACAGGACCCGCGACAACATTACCGGCAAGATCGACTACATGATGTCGACCAAGCACAGCCTGCACGGGACCTACATCTGGAACCGCGACATCGTCGACCGGCCCGACCTCTCCAATGACTACGTGCCCGTTCCGAAAGCCACGAACGACAACTCAGTCAACCTGCTCTCGCTCACCTATCGCTGGAATCCCACTCCGACGCTGACCACCGAATCCCGCTTCGGCTTCAACTTCGCGCCCGCTGTATTCGCGACCTCGGAACAGTTTGGCGGCCGCATCTTCACGTTGCCGCTCATTGGCAATCCTGTGAACACCTTCCGTGCCCAGGGCCGTTACACCGACACCTACAACTACTCGAGCGGCGCCAACTGGGTGAAGGGCAAGCACACCGTCAGCTTCGGCATGCAGGGCATGCGCATCCACGCCGATCCTTACAACGACGCCGGCAACCTGCCGCAGTACGCGATCGGCATGTCGACGGCGATGGCCTCGCAGTTCAACCTGACCCCGCTGCTGCCCGGTCTCCGCCCGGCCGACCTCGGCATCGCCCAGGCCCTGCTGGCGCTCCACACTGGCATGATCACCAGCATGACGCAGCAGTTCAATGTCACCGACCGGACCTCCGGCTTTGTTGGCGGCGCTACCCAGGCCCGTCAGCTTCGCCAGCAGAACCTGGCGTTCTACGTCAATGACCAGTGGAAACTGAGCCGCAAGCTGACCTTGACCGCCGGCGCCCGGTGGGAATACTGGTCGCCCGTCGATGAGGTGAACGCTCTCTACCTGCTGCCGGTCATCACCGGCGGAAGCGCGATCAGCACGCTGCTTTCCGACGCCACCCTCGACTTCGCCGGGAAGGCCGTCGGGCGTCCCTGGTACAAGGCGGACAAGAATAACGTCGGCCCGAACGTCGGCCTGGCCTACCAGCCCTTTGGCGACAACAAGACGGTGATCCGCGCCGGCTACTCGATCAATTTCCCGAACGATGAATTGATCCGGTCGGTGGATAACAACGTGGGCACCAACGCCGGCCTGGCGTCGACGCAGACGGTCACCAACCTCAACAACACCTACGCCAACAACCCGCCCGCCATCCCGACCCCGGCCTACAAGATCCCGCGCAAGCTGTCGGACAACTACGCGCTCGATCCCGGGTCGGCCATGGGTATCCCCGACCCGACGCTTGTCACCCCCTACGTCCAGCAGTGGAACCTGAGTGTGCAGCGCGAAATGGCCAAGGGCATCCTGGAAGTCCGCTACATCGGCAACCGCTCCACCAAGCAGTTCCGCGCGTTTGACTACAACCAGGTGGAAATCCGCAACAACGGCTTCCTGACCGACTTCCGCCGCGCGCAGAGCAACCTGGCGCTCTCCCGCGCCGCCGGCGCCGGCAGCAATGCCGCCTACAACCCCAACGTCCCCGGCAGCCAGCGCCTGCCTTTCTTCGAGGCCCTGCCGAGCGGCGGCCTGCTGAACAATGCGACGATCGTCAACCTCCTCCAGACCGGCGAAGTCGGTTCCCTGGGCGAGGTCTACCAGACCAACCGCCTGAACGGTCCGGTTAGCTTCTTCCCGAACCGCTTCGGCCTCGGCATGAACATGATGACGAACTACTCGAACGCCAACTACAACGCGCTCCAGGTCGACTACACCAAGCGCTACGCGGCGGGCTGGCAGTTCCAGGCCAACTACACCTACGCGAAGGTCATGTCCGACGCCGCCGGCGACGCGCAGGCGCGCTTCGAACCGTTCCTCGACATCGCGAATCCGCAGATCGAGCGCTCCCGCACCCCGTTCGACCTTACCCACTCGTTCAAGGTGAACGGGATCTGGGAAGTGCCGTTCGGCAAGGGCCGGAAGTTCGACGTCAAGAACGGTTTTGTCGACGCCGTCCTCGGCGGCTGGGGCGTCAGCGGCATCATGACGTGGACCTCCGGCGCTCCGTTCAGCGTGCTGTCGGGCCGCGGCACCGTCAACCGCGGAGGCCGCAGCGGCCAGAACGGCGCGACGACGCTCCTCAATAAGGCCCAGCTCGACGACCTGCTGACCTTCCGCCAGACCGGCATCGGTCCGTATTTCGTCAATGCCTCTGCCATCGGCGCCGACGGCCGCGCGGTGGCCGCCGACGGCAGCGCGCCCTTCTCCGGCCAGGCGTTCTTCAACCCCGGCGCCGGCGAACTCGGCGGCCTGCAGCGCCGTATGTTCGACGGTCCCAACTTCTGGAACACGGACTTCCAGGTCTTCAAGACCTTCTCGTTCGTGGAACGCTACACGCTCGATATTCGCGGTGACTTCTTCAACCTGACGAATACCCCGAGCTTCTTCATCGGCGACCAGAACATCAACTCGCAGACCTTCGGCCGCATCACCTCCACGGCGTCCGGCCGTCGCGTGGTGCAGTTCGGCATGTACCTGCGGTTCTAAAACTCGATCGACTGCAGTATTTCCGAGGGGCGCTTATCGAACGCCTTGGAGATCGCCAGAAGCGACTCCATGGACGGGAGATGCGCCCCTCTTTCTATTGCCGAGATCTGCGAGACCGACAGCTTCGTCGTCCCCGCCAGGTCTTTCAACGACCAGTCCCGCTCCACGCGCAGCAGCTTGATCCGGTGCCCCAGTCGCTCGCGCAGCCGGTCCTGCGGCGTCTTGCCCAGGTCGCGCGTCTCGACGGCGTTCCGCAGCACCTGCCGCAGCTGCGCCAGCGAGAAGGGCTTCGTGATGTAGTCGAAGACGTTCATCTTGAACGTCGCCCGCATGTCCTCGTACGACGGATACCCCGTCAGCACGATCACGCACAGGTTCGGCCAGCGCGCGTGCAACTGCTCGAGCACCACGTCCCCCTTGAACTCGCCCATCTTCATGTCGAGCAGCACGATGTCGGGCAACTGCTGCTCGGCCGCCGCGAACAGGTCGTCAGGGTGGGCAAACGTGCGCACTGTGTAGGCGCCCTCGTCCTTCAGGACGTCTTCCATGTAGTTACGGAAGTCCAGGTCATCGTCGAGGACCGCAATGTCGATCAGGGCGTCGGTTTGGGGGGAATCAGCCGCCATGGCTACAGGATAGTTCAGGCCGGGGTTTCCACGGCTTCCGGCAGGCGAATTTCGATGTGGGCGCCTCCGCCGTCGTTGTTCGCCGCGTGGATCGTCCCGCCGTGCTGCTGGATGATGCCCTCGCTCACCGTCAGCCCCAGTCCGGTGCCGCGCGAATCCAGCCGCGTCGTGATGAAGGCTTCGAAGATGTCGGGCAGCACGTCTTCCGGAATGCCCGGGCCGTTGTCCTCCACCGCGATCGCCCACCACCGCCCGCCCGTCGCCGCGTAGGGCGTCGCCGTCACCCGGATCTGCCCCCCGGACGCCGGTATCGCCTGCAGCGCGTTCCGCAGCAGGTTGACGAACACCTGGATCAGCCGGTCCGGGTTGCCTGTCAGCCGGCAGTCGGCCGGCACGGCGTTCTCAAACGCCGCCGCGCCCGACTTCTCGTCGAGCGCCAGCAGGCTCCACGCCTCGTCCACCAGCGGCCGCACCGCCACCACCTCCATCCGCTGCTTCCGGGCCCGCGCGAAGTCCAGCAGCCCCTCGCTGATCGAC
>CAYMTH010000406.1:0-5282 GCA_964393235.1 uncultured Solibacteraceae bacterium
CGGCTGGCCGCGGGCTGCCGCTTCCGCGACTGCCGGCACGACCGCGAGCCGGGCTGCGCGGTGCGCGAGGCGGCCTCAGCCGAGCGGCTGGCGCACTACCGCCGCCTGCTCGACGAGGCCGCCCGCAAACGGCCGAAACGGCGCTAGCACTCGATGAGCTTGCCGCCCTGGGCGCGCGACTCGTTCATGCAGAGCGCGATGTGGACGCTCTGCGCCGAGTCGCGCGGCATGCAGAGTTCGGGCTGCTTGCCGGCGTTGACGCAGTCGACGAAGTACTGGATTTCGGCGGCGTAGCCGTCGACGTCGTCGAGGGCGAGCGCGGCGGATTCGCCGTCGGCTTTGTAGAGCGTCGGGGGGCGGTTGTCGGTCGAGTAATCGATCGTGCCGCCCTCGGCCGAAACCGTGTATTCCATCGAGAACGGATAGGATTTCGGGTGGTGCCAGCCGCCGCTGATGGTGACCGACGGGATGTGGTCGTAGTGCAACTGGGCGGTCAGGAGGTCGATGCCGGCGCCGAGGTTTTCGTAGCCGGTGGCGGAGACGGCGCGGGGCTTGCCGAACAGGTGGTTGGCGACGTCGACGTCGTGGATCAGCAGGTCGAACACGCCGCCGCCGCTCTTGTCGGCCTGCTTCAGCCACTGGCTCCAGGCCGGGGCGGCGCAGCGGCGGCGGAACAGGGCGGCGCGCACCGGGCCGAGGTCGCCCGCGTCGAGCGTCCGCTTGAGCGCGGTATAGGCCGGGAAGAAGCGCAGCACCTGCGCGGTCATGAGGATCTTGCCGGCCTTTTCGGCCTCGGCGATCATCTCGTCGCACTCGGCGCGGTCGAGGCCCATGGGCTTTTCGACCAGCACGTGTTTGCCGGCGCGGAGGGCGGCCAGCGTGAGCGGCTTGTGCAGATTGGTCGGCAGGCAGATGTCGACGGCGTCGACGTTGGGATCGTTGAACAGGTCGGCGGCGTCGGCGTACTGGGCGACCTGCGAGAAATCATACTTCTCGCCGGGGCCGCCGAGGTTGCCCTGAATCGAACTCATATCGCCGGAACGCTTCACCGGGTCGCTTTCGGCCACGGCCGCCAGCGTCGCCCCCTTCACCGTCTGCAGCCCCTTCAAATGGGTGCTGCCCATGAATCCCAATCCGATGATCGCAATGCGCATACCTGCCATTATGGACCGGCCGCGCCCAACTCCCAAATCAGGCGAGTTTTTTGAGCTTGAAGGTCGACTTCTGGCCGAGCCCGGTGCGCGTCTGCGCGCCGCCCGCGTTGCCGGCGTTGGTCACCGATTCGCGCTCGCGCGTGAGTTCGATTTCGCCGTCCTTGAGCGAGCCGGTGAAGCGCAGGCGCGAGTCGTTGATCTGGTTGCCGGCCTGCTCCTGCGCGAGCACGACGAAGGTGACGAGGTCGCCGGCGATGAGCCCCTCGACGATCGGGCTGCTCTTGTAATCGCCGTAGAGCTTGCCGGAGATCTTCGTGCCGCGCTGCGTGAACTCGAAGGCGATGTCGACGGTCTCGCCGTTGCGCGTGGGCATCTGGCCCACCCAGATGCCGGTGACATCGGCGGCGAACGCCGCCGCGCCGCAGAGCAGCGCCGCCAGCGCGAGCCTCACGACGGATCCTTCAACAGGCCGCGGAGGGGCCCGGTGGAATCGGCGAAGCGTTCGACGGGCGCGCCGAAGGCGTCGAGCATGGAGACGTAGAGGTTGGCGAGCGGGTCGTCCTCGGTGTAGACGAGGTGCTGGCCGCTATCGATGCGGCCGCCGCCCTTGCCGCCGAGCACGATGGGGAGCCGGTGGGGGTTGTGGCTGTTGCCGTCGGAGAGCGCGGAGGCGAACAGCACCATCGAATTGTCGAGCACGCTGCCCTCGCCTTCCTTCATCTCGCTGAGGCGCCGCAGCAGGTAGGCGTACTGGGCGACGTGCCAGCGGCTGATGATGGCGTACTGGCGCAGCTTGTCGGCCTCCTTCTGATGGTGGGAGACGTCGTGGTGGCCGGCGCTGACGCCTTCGAGGAAGCGGAAGCTGACGTTGCTGACTGCGTTGCCGAACATGAACGTCGCCACGCGCGTGGTGTCGGTCTGGAAGGCGGTGGCGATCATGTCCATCATGAGGCGGACGTGTTCGGCGTGGTCGGCCGGCTTTTCGGGCGGGAGGGCCTTGGGATCGATGGCGGCGCGGGGCTTCCAGGTTCGCTGCTGGCCGGCGGAGGCGCGCTCGACGCGCTGTTCGAGCGAGCGCATCAGGGAGAGATATTCGTCGATGCGGATGCGGTCGGCGGCGCCGACCTGGGCGCGGAGCTTGTTGGCATCGCCGAGCACGCGGTCGAGCAGCAGCTTGTCCATCTTCGCGGCGCTGCCGGTCTGGCCGCTGGCGGCGCGGAAGAGGCGCTCGTAGACGGCGCGCGGGTTGATCTCGCGGGCGAGCGGCGTGGTGGCGTTGGCCCAGGCGATGTGGGAGCCGTAAACGCGCGTGTAGCCGACGACGGCGTCGACGCCGATGGCGACGGGCGTCACGCCGAGTTCGAGGGACGGCAGCGGCGTTTCGCCGGCCACCTTCTGCGCGGCGAGTTGGTCGACGGAGACGCCGTTGCCGATGTCGGCGCCGGGCGTCTTCTTGATCGTCGCGCAGGTGAGAATCGACGCTTCCTTGACGTAGTGGCCGTCGCCGCCCTTGGCGTTCTGGTTCCAGAGGTTGCTGACGACGGTGACGCTGTCCTTGACGGGGCGCAGCGGCTCGAGCGTTTCCGAGAGTTCGAAGTCGCGGCCCTTGCCCTTGGGCATCCACGCGTCGACGTTCACGCCGTTGGGCATGTAGAGGGCGGCGAGGCGCACAGGCGGTTTGGGGGCGCCCGGGGCGGCCATGGCTTCGAGCCACGGCAGGCCGATCGCCGCGCCAGCGCCGCGCAACAAGGTTCGACGGGAAAGGGGCAACTTCATCGCTTCGCAGTCTCCTTTGGGGCGGGCGTCCCCGCCTGGTACCGGAACGGAACGCTCAAAACCACCTCTTCGAGCAACGTGAGGGAACTGTAATTGTTCTGCTTCACTTTAGCAACGATGGCATCCACCGCGCACGAGTCCTGGACGGTCAAACCGCGGCCCAGCGCATAGCCGAGCATCTTGTTGGTCAGGTGCCGCACGAACAGGTCTTTCTTCGCGAGCAGCACGCGGCGCAGGCCGGCGGGGCCTTCGAACTTCGTGCCGTCGATCAGCTCGGCGGAGACGTCGAGCTTCTTGCTGGCCTCCTCGTCGCGCCACTTGCCGGTGACGTCGTAGTTTTCGAGCGCGAAGCCGTAGGGGTCGATGCGGGTATGGCAGCTTGCGCAGACGGCGTTGGTGCGGTGCAGGTCGAGGCGCTCGCGGACGGTTTTGGCCGAGGCGGCGGACTTCGCTTCGTCGAGCGGCGGGACGTTCGGCGGGGGCGCGGGCGGCGGCGTGCCGAGCAGGGCTTCGAGGATCCAGGCGCCGCGCAGCACGGGGCTGGTGCGGTAGGGGTAGGACGACACCGTCAGCACGGCGGGCATGCCGAGCAGGCCGCCGCGGTTGCTGTTTTCCGGCAGCGGCACCCAGTGCGGCTGCGAGGTCTGGTTCTGGTTCAACTGCAGCTTCAGGCCGAAGTGGCGTTCGAGCTTGCGGGTGCCGATGGTGTGCTTGGAATCGAGGAAGTAATCGAGCGGCATGTTCCGCAGGAAGACCTCGCGGAAGAACATGATGGGCTGGTAGCGGATGTCGGAGCGAAGATCCTCGTCGGTGGTCATCTCCGGGAAGAGCTTCGCGTCGGGGGCCTTGTCGCCGCTGAGTTCGCGGGTGTGGAGCCACTGTTCGACGAAGCTCTGGGCGAAGCCCATCGAACGGTCGTTGCGGAGCATGATGCGGACCATCTGCTTCAGCACTTCCGGGTCGCGAAGCTTGCCGCGGGCGGCGAGGTCGAACAGGAGTTCGTCGGGCATGGAGCCCCAGAGGAAATACGACAGGCGGCTGGCGAGCGAGTAGTCGTCGAGCGGGCGCGGGGCGGGGCCGGGGTTGGGCGGCTCGCTGCGGAAGAGGAAGTAGGGGCTGACGAGCGCGCCGCGGAGGGCGAAGAGCACGGCGCCGTCGAAGGTTTCGCCCTGCTTTTGCGCGGCGCGGAAGAGTTCGACGTAGGGCTCCTCTTCGGCTGGGCGGAGCGGGCGGCGGAAGGCGCGCGGCAGGAAGTCCTTCGCGATTTTGCGCATGGCCTCGTCGGGGCTGACGCCGGGGCCGGGTTTCGCGGTGAAGATGCGGGCGCGGGACTTGAACTCCTTGGCGGCGAACTCCATGGCGAATTTCGCGGTTTCGAGGTACTTTTCCGAGTGCAGCGGGGAGAGGAAGAGCGTCTCGGCGGCGTTGTCGAAGCCTTCGCCGCCGGCGCCGTCGGCGGGCAGCGAGCGGGCGATGTCCATGTGCATGTCGAGCAGGTCGCGGACGGTGGCGGCGTACTCGTCGCGGTTCAGGCGGCGGATGAGCGATTTGCCGGGCACGATGCCCTGCGCGCAGGCCTGGGCGCGGACGGCGTTGTGGACGTACTCTTCGAAGCGCTCGCGTTCCTCGATGGGTGGCACGGGCGACCCCTTGGGCGGCATCTCGCCGTTCTTGACGCGATTGGTGAGCGAGAGCCACTTGGCGGCGTCGGAGAGGAGGCTCGATTCGGTCGCGACGCGGCTCAGCCGGAAGCCGCCGGCGTGAGCGGCGTCGGAGTGGCATTTTTCGCAGTATTGCTGAAGAAACCGCTGCGAATCCGCGAACGACTGCGCGTACGCCGAGGCGGCCGCAACGAGCACCAACAACCAGACCATATCGCGCATCTTATCGCGATTCGGCGGTCTCGAAGACGACGAAGGCGAACTGGCGGGAATCGGGCGACCACGAGTTCACGTTGATCGAGCCCTGGCCGCCGAAGAAGGTGAAGAGCGTTTCCGGGGCGCGGCCGCGTTTGGCGAGGAGGCGCATGGCCATGCCGGGCATGCGGCCGTTGTGCCCTTCGGTGCCGGGCGGGAAGGAGAGCAGCACGATGCGCTTGCCGTTCGGGGAGACGTGCGGGAACCAGTCCTCCCACTGGTCACTGGTGACGCGTTCGGCGCGCTTGTCGCCGGGGCCGGCGCCGGAGGCGGGGATGCGCCAGATGTCCCAGCCGCCGGAGCGGTTGGAGTTGAAGTAGATCCACTTGCCGTCGGGCGAAAGGTCGTGATCGTTGTTGGCGCGGTAGGGGCCGCCTTCGAGCTCGATCTTCTCGAGCGCGCCGCCGGCGACGGGAAGACGGAAGAGATCGCCCTC
>CAYMTH010000407.1:0-1835 GCA_964393235.1 uncultured Solibacteraceae bacterium
GGCTGGGGGCGGTGGGGGCGAGGCTGGACAGGGGCCCTTTGTTCCACTGGGAGGCGCCGGTGAGGAAGCTGCCGCCGCGGATGACCTTGGCGATGCCGGTGAGGGGGCCTTGGGGGTCGCGGATGGAGTCGAGCGCGGGGGCGGGGGAGTACCAGTCTTCGCACCACTCCCAGACGTTGCCGGCCATGCCGTGGAGGCCGAACTGGTTGGGGGCTCCGGCGGCGGCCGGGCGGGTGCCGGCGGGTTCGGCGTTGGTCAGGGCGGCGGCGTCCTTGTAGCCGGTGGTGCGGAACCCGGACTTTTCCGGGGCGCCATAGGCCCGGGCCCATTCGGCGGAGGTGGGCAGGCGGTAGCCGGTGCAGCCGGGGCGGCGGGCGCGGGTGGCGAGGTCGTAGCAGGGGGTGAGGTTTTCGCGCTGGGAGAGGCGGTTGGCGAAGGCGATGGCGTCGAGCCAGGAGACGTTTTCGACGGGGCGGTCCGGGGCGCGGTAGTGGGAGGGATTGGCGCCCATGACGGCGGCGTACTCGGCTTGCGTGACTTCGGTTTTGCCGAGGAGGAAGGCGCCGGTGCGAATGGTGACCTGGAAGCCGGAGGCGGCGTCGGGGACGGTCTGTTCGCCGGGCGGGATGGGGAGGAGGAGGGCGGCGGCGAGGAGGAGCATATCGAGATCTACTCTATCGCTGAGGGGCGGGCGGAGGTGGGGTGCGTCTCCGGTGCGAGGCCGCGCGACCGTCAGCGGGTGGGGAAGTTGGAGGATCGGCATCGGCCGCAAATGTCCGTTGGGCACGGTCGGCGGACCGGGTAGGCAAGCGATTTCGATGGTCGCGCGGGTTCTGCCTGGCGCTGTCGCGCTTGCTTGCTTTGTCCGGTCCACAGCCGTTCGCACTCGCGAACGTCGATCACCGGCGTCATCGAGTTGCGGAGCGAGGGGATTACAAATAGCGCTCGGTCAGGATCCGGAAGTGGTGCTCGGCGTGGCCGGCGATGATGTAGGCCAGCGCGCGGACCGTTACCGGGTTGTTGCTCGCCGTGCCCTGACGCGTCCAGGCTTCGGCGGGCAGACTCCGCAAAAGCGACATCGTCGCGGCGCGGATGGCGATGAACTCGTCGATGTGGCTCGCCAGCGGCCGGGCATCGGCGTCGGCGTGGGCGAGGAACACGTCCTGGTCGAACCCGGGCAGCGGCGCCTCGCCGCAACGGGCGATCCACAGCAGCCGGTAGGCGAAGACCCGCTCGGCATCGTTGATGTGGCTCAGCACCTCGCGGATCGACCACTTGCCGGCTTCGTAGCGGTGGAGCGATTTCGACTCCCCGACGGCGTTGAGCAGCCGCAAGGCCTCCGCCGACTGGGCGTCGAGCGCGCGGATCACGTCGTCGCCGCGCACTTTGTCGATATAGGTGGAATAGTATTCGGCCGCTTCACCGGGAACGGGTCTGGCTCTCATTTTTCCAAGATAACGCCATTCCGGACCGGCCGGGATTCCGATTCTTGTAGCGGGATACCGAAACACGTAGGACGGCGGGTCCATCCTTTGTGTATCCTTTAATGTTTCCGGGGCTTCTCGAGTTGGCAGTCGGATTGCAAGGGAAGTCCCTTACCTAGGGTCTCGGGAAAGGGTGAAACCGCGTTGCAGGAGTTGAAGCGACAGTTCGCCGGCGGGTTGATCGTCATTTTGACGATCGCCGCGGTCATTGCCGCCGGCATCAACTTCCAGCAGCAGCGGAAGTTCCACCTGCCCGAGGACGGCGTGACGTGGGTGGACCGGGAAGGGAAGGCGGGCTCGACGCAGAGCGGCGAGCCGATTATCCGCAACAACGTGGTCGCGCTGCACGTG
>CAYMTH010000407.1:1845-4647 GCA_964393235.1 uncultured Solibacteraceae bacterium
TCGTCGAGGGCGACATTCTGCGGCGGATCGACAACGTCGCGGTGGGCACGGCGGCCGAGGTGAGCGAGATCCTGGTGGGGCTGGGCGTCTGGAAGAAAGTCGATTACTTCGTCGAGCGGCCGTACAAGCGGGCGAGCGGGGAGATCGAACTCGAGGTCCGGTACACGGTGAACGTGGCCGAGCGGACGACTTCGGACGCGGTTTACTACCAGTACTTCGTCGGGGCCGCGTATCTGTTTGTCGGGCTGTTCGTGTTCTTCCGCCGCGGCGACGCGCACAAGGCGCTCCACTTCTACCTGCTGTGCCTGGCGAGTTTCGTCCTTTACACGTTCCACTACACGGGCAAGCTGAACAGCTTCGACCAGGTGATCTACTTCGGCAACGTCTACGCGGGGCTGTTGATGCCTACGCTGTTCATCCACTTCGCGCTGGTGTTCCCACAGGCGCCGGGGTGGCTGCGCGGGTGGGCGCGGACGTCCCTGCTGTATCTGCCGGCGCTCGCCATGGGGGTGTTCTGGACGCTGGTGCTGGGCGGGTACGTGAAGCTGGCGGTGAGCCCGATCGAGCTGCGGTGGATGTTCGACCGGATGTGGCTCGGGTTCCTGGCCGGCGGGCAACTGATGGGCGCGGGGATTCTCTCCTGGCGGTACCGGCGGACGAACGACGCCATCATGCGGCAGCAGATCAAGTGGCTGCGCAACGGGGCGGTGTTCGGCGTGCTGCCGTTCGCGGCGCTGTACGTGATGCCGTACATCATCGGCGCGGTGCTGGGCCCGGCGATGGAGATGGCGGTGCTGCCGCTGGCGCTGGTGCCGATCACCTGGGCCTACGCGATTTTCCGCTACCGGCTGATGGACGTCGATATCATCTTCCAGCAAGGCTACGTCTACACGCTGGCGACGCTGGCCGTGCTGGCGGTGTTCTACGGGCTGGTGTTCTCCATCACCTCGTCGATGCCGCATCCGGAGGGGCAGCCCGGGGCGCGCGTCGACGACCTGAACCCGGCGGCGCTGGTGAGCCTGATTCTGATCGCCGCCTTCATCTTCCAGCCGGTGCGGAACTGGCTGCAGGAGGTGCTGGACCGGCACTTCTTCTATAAAGACCGCTACGACTACCGGCGGACGCTGATCGAGTTCGCGCGGGAGCTGGGGAATGAGACCGACCTGAACCGGACACTGAACGCGGTGGCGGACCGGCTGACGCGGACGCTGTCGATCGAACGGATCACGTTCTTCCTGCAGGACGAGAAGCGGGGCGGTTTCCGTCTCTATATGACGGCGGGGCTGCAGCGGCCGGTGCCGGATCTGCTGGACCGGGCGTTCCTGCCCGAGACGGACGCGGCGCCGGACAAGTACCTGTTCTTCGAGCGCACGCGCGGGCCATACGACGCCGTACTGCGCGACCAGCCGCAGACGGTGCTGCACACGATCGCCGATCTCGACCTCACTTACTACGTGCCGTGCACGGCGCGCGGGCGCGTGATCGCCTACCTGGGGGCGAGCCGGACCACCGAGGGCGACTTCCTTTCTTCCGACGACGTGGAACTGTTGCAGACGCTGTGCGGGTACGTCGGCATCGCGATCGAGAACGCGCGGCTGTACCGGTCGCTGGAGCGGAAGGCGGAGGAGTACGAGCGGCTGAAGGAGTTCAGCGAGAACATCGTCGAATCGATCAACGTGGGGATCGCGGCGGCGGATTTCGAAGACCGGGTGGAGAGCTGGAACTCGCAGATGGAGCAGCTGACCGGGATCCGGCGCGAGGACGCGATGGGGCGGCCGCTGCGGGAGCTGCTGCCGGCCGACCTGGTGGACCAGTTGACGCGGCTGCGCGGGGAGTCCGGGATCCACACCATTTATAAGTTCCCGCTGCCGGGGCCGGCCGATTCCGACCGCGTGATCAACGTCGTGTTCGCGCCGCTGATTTCGCGCGAGCAGGAGCAGATCGGGCGGCTGATCCTGTTCGACGATATTACGGAGCGGTCGGTGCTCGAAAACCGGCTGATGCAGGC
Source organism: uncultured Solibacteraceae bacterium (assembly GCA_964393235.1). Lineage (GTDB taxonomy): Bacteria > Acidobacteriota > Terriglobia > Bryobacterales > Bryobacteraceae. The sequence continues at coordinate 3,854 of CAYMTH010000407.1, forward strand.
CGATAAGCTGTCGTCGCTGGGGCTGCTGGCGGCCGGCGTGGCGCACGAGGTGAATACGCCGCTGGCGGTGATTTCGACCTACGCGCAGCTGCTGGCCAAGCAGGTGAACGGGGACGAGAGTAAGTCGAAGTTACTCGAGAAGATCGCCAAGCAGACGTTCCGGGCGAGCGAAATCGTCAATTCGCTGCTGAACTTCTCGCGGACGTCGTCGACGGCGTACGAGGAAGTGGACCTGAACCGGATTCTGCGGGAGACGCTGCAGCTGATTCAGCCGCAGCTGGGGAAGGCGCGTGTGGCGGTGGACGAGCGGATGGACACCGGGCTGGGGCCGGTGCGCGGGAATGCCGGCAAGCTGCAGCAGGTGTTTCTGAACCTGATGCTGAACGCGCGCGACGCGATGGAAGGCGGGGGGACGCTGACGGTGACGACGTCGGCCAACGACCAGATGGCGCGGGTGGAGATCTCCGATACCGGGTGCGGGATTCCGGAGGAGAATCTGGCGCGGATTTACGATCCTTTCTTCACGACGAAGGGCGCGAAGAAGGGGACGGGGCTTGGGCTTTCCATCACCTACGGTATTGTGAAAGAGCATGGAGGTTCGATCGTCGTCCAGTCCCAGCCGGGGCAGGGCACGCGCTTCCAGCTCGACTTCCCGTTGGTGAGGAAACCTGTCAATGCCTGAATCCGGGGCCGCGAGTTCGCGCGGCCGCATTCTGATCGTCGATGACGAAGAGGATATCCGCGAGAGTTTGGAGACCGTGCTGTCGCTGGAAGGCTACGCGGTCGACCTGGCG
>CAYMTH010000407.1:4657-5271 GCA_964393235.1 uncultured Solibacteraceae bacterium
GTGCTGCTGGACCTGATGATGCCCGACAAATCGGGCATGGAGGTGCTGGCCGAGGTGCGGGAGCGGGACCGGGAGACGCCGATCTTTCTGATCACGGCCTACGGGTCGATCGACGTCGCCATCAAGGCGCTGAAGGCCGGGGCGAACGACTATTTTTCCAAGCCCTGGGACAACGAGAAGCTGATCATCGAGATCGACCGGCAGATCGCCAAGGGGCGGCTGGAGCGGGAGAACGTCGAGCTGAAGCGGGCGCTGAAGCAGCGGTACGCGTTTCCGAACATCGTCGGGAAGAGCGAGCGGATGCTGCGGGTGCTCGATACGGTGGCGCAGGTGGCGCCGTCGCGGGCGACGGTGCTGATCACGGGCGAGACGGGGACGGGCAAGGAGCTGATCGCCAAGGCGATTCACACGAACTCGCCGCGGGCGGACCATCCGTTTGTGGCGGTGAACTCGGGTTCGCTGCCGCCGGACCTGTTGGAATCGACGCTGTTCGGGCACGTGAAGGGCGCGTTCACGGGGGCGATCGCGACGCGGAAGGGCGTGTTTGAGACCGCCAACCAGGGCACGATTTTCTTTGACGAGATCGGTAACATTTCGCCGGAGATTCAGGCCAA
>CAYMTH010000408.1:0-4901 GCA_964393235.1 uncultured Solibacteraceae bacterium
AGGGGAAGGCGCAGGCCTTCCCCTCTCAATTTCATTCTACCAAGGGTGTCAAGTTTGGGGGGCGGGAAGCCGGGGGCCTGGCGATGGAACTGGGGCTGCGGTCGACGGCGTTCCGGGCGGCACTGGCGGCAGGGGTGGTTGGGGGCGCCGGCGGAACGATTACAGCCAGGACCCTGCAGTTGGAGGCGAGGGCGCACATTGCGGTGCAGCGGTGGATCGACGAGGGGGGCTGGGGGCTCGGGAGGCGGTAAGCGTGGAGGGGATCCGGGAGATTCACCGGCGATTCTGCGAGGAGCTACCGGAGGATTTGCGGTGGGTGGAGGATCCGAAGACCGGGGAGCGGTTGGCGGTGGTTCCGGGGGAGTTGCGGGGGCGGGATGTGCAGGTGGGAGTTTCGGCTGGGGCGGTGCCGGTGTTTCTGGAGCGATTTGCCTCGGTGTATACGGGGTTAAGCCGGAGTGAGAGCGTCGTCGCGGCGGCGGCAGCGCATCACCGTTTGCTGTGGATCCATCCGTTTCTCGACGGGAACGGGCGGGTGGCGCGGCTGGTGTCGCACGCGCAGATGCGGGGGGTGCTGGATAAGGAGGCGGTGTGGTCGGGGGCGCGGGGGTTGGCGCGGAATGTGGGGCAGTACAAGCGGTTGCTGGCGAACTCGAGCGAGGAGGCTTTGGGCGAGTTTACGGTGTTTTTTCTGCGGGTTTGCCTCGATCAGGTTTCGTTTATGGAGTCGCTGATGGAGCCGGGGCGGCTGCTCGCGAAGGCGGGCGTCGTGCTGGAAGCGGTTTTGTACCGGGGCGAGTTGGCTCGGGGCGAGGTGGAGCAGGTTCTCGACGTCGGGGACCGGCAGGCGCGGCGGGTGACCTCAGCGCTGCTGGCGCGGGGGGCGTTGACGGCGGATGGGGCGCGGGGGCCGCTGCGACTGGCGTTTCCGGCGGCGCTGGCCGGGGCGTGGATGCCGGGGTTGTTTCCGGAGTTTGGGTGAGCGGCGGGAAGGGGGTGGGTTGTCGTGCGGGGACACGCTGAAGCATGTCCCCGATGAGGGGGAGTGGGGTTATTTGAGTTGTTCGAAGACGGCGTCGAACTCGGGGTGGACTGTCGAGAAGATTTTTAGGAGATGGGGATCAAAATGGCTGGGGCGGGTGCGGGTGTCGCCTTCCAGGATGATGCGGCAGGTGGCTTCGTGGTCGATGCTGCGCTTGTACGAACGGATGGAACGGAGGGCGTCGTAATGGTCCGATAACATCACGATGCGGCCGGCGATCGGGATCTGCTCGCCTACCAACTGGTGCGGGTAGCCGGTGCCGTCCCAATGCTCATGATGCGTCAGGGCGATCTCCCGGGCCATGTCGAGGAGACGGGAGTTGCTTCCTTCAAGCAGACTGGCGCCGATCAGGGTGTGGGACTCCATGATCTGCCGGTCACCGCCGTCGAGGGAACCTCGCTTGCGGATGAGATCGTCGGGGATGGCGATCTTGCCGACATCGTGCATCGGAGCGGCGCGGAAGATCAGCTCCTGATCTTCGTCCGACCAGCCGAGCTCGCGGGCGAGGATCTTTGAGTAGTGCGAGACGCGCTGGATGTGAGCGCCGGTCTCGCGGTCCTTGTACGTGGACGCGCGGGTGAGGCGGAGGACCGTATCGTAATAAGCCTCTTCGAGTTCGAGGGCACGGCGGCGTTCGAGCTCGATCGCAAAGGCGGCGGCCATGTGGGCTTCGCGGAGACGCTTGCGCAGATTGCGCTGCTCCTTTTCAAGCGCGGCGATGCGGGCCTGCGCTTCGGCCATGGTGGTCGGCGGTGGCGGACGTTTGGCGGCCATGCGGAGCTAGTTTCCGAGACGGAAGTTGTCACCCAGGTAGATACGTTTGACTTCGGGGTCGTCTCCCAAGGCGGACGGGGAGCCGGTTCGGAAAATCTTACCACTGTTGATGATGTAGGCGCGGTCGGTGACGGCGAGGGTCTCGCGGACGTTGTGGTCGGTGATGAGGATGCCGATGCCGGAACGCTTGAGGTCGGAGATGATGCGCTGGAGCTCGATGACCTGGATGGGGTCGATGCCGGAGAAGGGTTCGTCGAGGAGGAGGAAAGAGGGCTCGATGACGAGGGAGCGGGCGATTTCGGTACGGCGGCGTTCGCCGCCGGAGAGCATGTAGCCTTTGGAGTTGCGGACGGTTTCGAGGCCGAGCTGTTCGATGAGGCGGTTCATGCGCTCGCGGCGCTGGCGGGCGTCGAGGGGGAGGGTCTCGAGGATCGCCATGAGGTTCTCTTCGACCGACAGTTTGCGGAAGACGGAGGCTTCCTGGGGGAGGTAGGAGATGCCGCGGCGGGCGCGGCGGTACATGGGGAGCTGGGTGATATCGGCGCCGTCGACGAGGCCCTCGCCGGTGTCCGGGGAGATGAGGCCGACGATCATATAGAAGCTCGTCGTCTTGCCGGCGCCGTTCGGGCCGAGGAGGCCGACGACCTCGCCCTGGGCGACATTGACCGAGACGTTATCGACGACTTTGCGGCCGCGGTAGGATTTCGAGAGTTCGCGGGTTTCGAGGACGCGCATTTACTTTTTCTGTTTTCGCTTCAGGCGGCTTTCGGTGGGAGACTTGTCGGCGCCGTCGACGATTAACCTATCATTGTCGGCGAAAAAGGTGATGGTTTGCCCGCGGGTGGTTCCCTGAAGGGAATCGGTGAAGACGGGGGTGCCGCCGGAGAGCACGACTTTGCTTTCGCCGAGTTCGTAGGTGGCGTGCTGGGAGGTACCGGCGCGGGTGCGGTCGGGGGCAGTCTGGAGGATGTCGACGTTGCCGTCGGCTTCGGCGCGCTGGAGGGAGTTGCCTTCGTCGGCGGGGGTTTTGGGATCGTCCTTGGTGAACCAGGCTTTGAGCTCGCGGGAGTTGACCTTGAGGTCCCCGCGGACGAGGTTGACGCCACCTTTGTAGTGGGCGAGTTTGTCGGCGTCGCGGTATTCGAGTTCGGGCGCGCGGACGAGGGTGAAGAGCTGGCCCTGGGGTTTTTTCTGGTCGGGCTTGGGGCGTTCGCGGGTCTGGGTGAAGACCTTGCCGGAGGCGGCTAGCACTTGGGCCTTACGGTCGATGGTGACGACGTCGGCCTCGATTTTGTCGGCGCCCTGCCAGATGGTGGCGCCGCCTTCGTAGCGGATCCAGGTGTTCTCCTTTTTCGTCTGCATCTTGGCGGCGCGGGCCTGGATGGTTTCCGAGGAATCGACGAGGGAGGACTTGGGCTTGGCGGTTTTCTTGTCGGGGAGGCGGGTGGAGACGACCTTGCCTTCGGCGTCCATGTCGCCGGTTTTCTGGTCGAGCTCGATGACGGCGGCGTCGGTAGAGCCGGTGGTGTCCCAGATGCGGGCGGCGCCCTGGAGGGTGATGTGTTCGCGGGCCTGTTCGAGTTTGGCGTGGTCGGCTTTGGCGCGGCGGTCGCCTTCCTCGTACTGGAAATTAGTCCACTGTTCGAGCTGGGCGAGGTCGCCGGTTTTGGGGTCGAAGGTGGCGAGGAGGTCTTCGGAGGTGGTTTTGGAATCGGGCTGTTTGGGCTTGCCTTTGGTAAACGTAGTGACCCTGGCGGCGCGGAACTTGTCGATCTGGTTCTTGGGGCCGTAGGTGATCCAGAGGCGTTCGCCGTTCATCTTGCGGTAACGTTCGGCGGGGAGTTTGGGGAGGAATTCGATTTCGCCGGGGGTTTCGGTGACGATGGTTTCGATGTCCTCGCCGCCGGGGCGCATGGTGAGGTCGACGATTTCGGAGCGGAGGATGCGGGTGGCGGACTTGGGGGGGACGTTTTCGATTTTGGTGGCGCCGTGGGCGCGGGCCTTTTTGAGGACCGATTCGTTGTTGGGGGTTTCGAAGTCGAGGTCGACGCGGCGGGCGGTGATGGTGGTGCGGCCAGAGTCGGCGGTGTTGATGAGGCGGGCGTTGTTTTCGCCTTCGATGCGATTGATGGCGTTTTTGTCGGCGAAGCGGAGGATGAGTTTGTCGGCGGCGTATTCGAGGTTGCGCTTGGGCTGTTTGTCTTCGCCTTTGGCGTTGGCGGCTTCGACGAGGTCGATTTCGCCGTCCTTGAGGGAGATGGTGGATTCGGCGGCGTTGAGGGTGAGGGTTTCGCGGATGAGGCGGGACCAGGGTTTGAGGTAGATTTTCTCTTCGGTTTCGCGGTAGGTGAGTTCGCCGGCGGCGACGCGCATGGCGCGTTTGTTTTTGGTCCAGTTGAGCTCGACGTCGCGGAGCATCTGGAGTTCGCGGGTGGCGGGGTCGTAGGTGGCGCCGGTGGCGGAACCGCGGGAGTTTTCGAACTCGAATTCGGCGCGGCGTTCGGTGGCGACTTTGCCGGTTTGGGTGGAGTAGGTGACGCCGGAGGTTTTGATGTGGACGAGGCGGTTTTTGGCCTGGGGGTCGGCCTTGAAGCCCATGGTCATGTTGACTTCGCCGTCGGCGTACATGGTGCCGTCTTCGGTGCGGAGTTCGGCTTTGTCGGACTGGATGAGGTCGTAGGCGGAGTCGTCTTTGTGGAAGACTTTGACTTCGACGTGGGTGAGGTCGACGCGGGGGGGATCGTTTTGCTGGGCGAACTCTTTGGCGCGGACTTCGGCGACGGTGACGCCGCCGGAGGTTTGGGTCCAGACCCAGCCTTCGCCGGCGCGGGACATCAGGCCCGCGGGGAGGGAGGCGGGGGGTTTGGGAGCGGCTTTGGTCTGTGCGGCTTTTTGCTGTTGGTAAATCCAGCCGACTGCGGCGGCGATCGCGATGGAGCACAGCAGCAGGAGCCACCCGGTGCGGCGCATGAATCTTCAGGGTAGCATTGGGGGGATATGTATAGAACGATTGCGGATTTTACACGGGATTGGGCGTATGAGCGGAGCGCGACGGGGAAGGTGCTGGGGGCGTTGACGGAGGGGG
>CAYMTH010000408.1:4911-5261 GCA_964393235.1 uncultured Solibacteraceae bacterium
GGTTGGGTAGGGAACTTTTGGGGTTGGGGGTGGGGTTGGGGGGTGGGGGGGGTTGGGGGGGGGGAGGGGGGGGGGGGCGTGGGGGGGGGGGGGGGGGGGGCGGGCGGGGCGGGCGGGCGGGCGGACGCTGGGGCGGATCGGGTGGCATATCGTGGAGACGCTGACGGAGATGACGGGGGAGGCGGGGTTGACGGTTTCGGGGTCTTCGGCTGGGGATTTGGCGGGAGCGTATGGGGAGGTGTCGGGGCGATTGGGAGAGGTTGTGGCGGCGGAGTGGACGGATGGAATGTTGTTGGAGGAGGTGCCGATGTATGGGGAGCGGTGGACTCGGGGGCAGGTGTTGGGGGCGC
>CAYMTH010000409.1:0-5261 GCA_964393235.1 uncultured Solibacteraceae bacterium
AGGTACCACGGGCCCCCGGGACCGGCAATCGAGCAAGCGGCCCGCCGGCGCGACCGACCCGATCAGCACCAGCACCCGTACGGATTCCGGCGCGTCGGCCAGAATGCTGAACGCCGCGCCCCGGTTCTGCGCGTGCACGATCGCGAAGAACCCCGGGATCACGTGGTGCGTGTCCCAGAACGATACGTTCTTCTCGATCCACCGCTTGGTAAGCCAGTCGACCGCGAATATGCCTGGAATCAGGCCGAGCAGAACTGGCGTCGGGGTCTTCAACCGGCGAGCATCTCCTTCACCGCGGCCGCGCACGGCGCGCACACGGTGGGCAGGTCGCTGTCGGCGCCCGTATCGTGCGTGTACTTCCAGCAGCGCTCGCACTTGACGCCGGTCGCCCGCGTCACCGCGGCCTTCAGCGCTTCCCCGGCCTTCAGTTCCACCTCGCTGACGATGAACAGCGACGGCAGCTGCGCCGCGTACTGTTCGAGCAGCGGCAGCAGGTCCGCGCCGGCCTCGAGCGACACGCGCGCCTCGAGCGGCGCGCCGATCACCTTCTCCTGCCGCGCCGTTTCGAGCACCTTCAATACCTCATCGCGGACGCCGATCAACCGGTCCCAGCACTCGACCTTCGCCGCGTCCATCCGGCCGCCCATCTCGCCCGCCGCCGGCAGCAACGCGACGTGCACCGAGGCGGGCGCGCCCGCCGGCTTCGCGAACGCGTGCCAGATCTCTTCGCAGGTGAACGCCAGCACCGGCGCCAGCAGCCGCGTCAGCGCGTCGGTCAGCCGCCACAGCGCCGTCTGCGCGCTGCGCCGCGCCGCGCTCTTCGGCGCCGTCGTGTACAGCCGGTCTTTCAGAATGTCGAAGTACACCGCGCTCAGGTCGGTGGCGCAGAACGCGTACGCGGCCTGATAGATCCGGTGGAACGCATACTCGTCGTACCACTTGCGGCACTTGGCGATCAGGTCGTCGGCCCGCGTCAGAATCCACTGGTCGATCTCCTGCAACTCCCCGAACGGGACCATGTCCGTCGCCGGATCGAAGCCGTCCAGATTGCCGAGCCCGTACCGGAACGTGTTCCGGATCTTCCGGTAGGCCTCGGTCAGCCGCGTCAGGATCGTGTCCGACAGCCGCACGTCCTCCCAGAACTCGACCGACGACACCCACAGCCGCAGGATCTCCGCGCCGTACTGCTTGATGATCTTCTCCGGCTCGATCGTGTTGCCCAGCGATTTCGACATCGCGCGGCCCTCGCCGTCGAGCGTCCAGCCGTTGGTCAGGCAGCCGCGGTACGGCGCGTCGCCCTTCAGGCCCACGCCCACCAGAAGCGAGGAATGGAACCAGCCGCGGTACTGGTCGCCGCCTTCGAGATACATGTCCGACGGCCACGGCAGCCCGTTGGCTTCGTTCAACACCGCCAGGTGGCTCGACCCCGAGTCGAACCAGACGTCGAGAATGTCGCGTTCCTTCTCAAACTCCGTCCCGCCGCAGTGCGCGCACTGGAACCCGGGCCCGAGCAACTCCTCGGCCGTGCGCTCGTACCACACGTCGGCCGAGTGCTCGCGGAACAGGTCGACGACCTTGTCCAGCGGCTCGCGGTCGGTCACCAGCTGTTCGCAGTTCTTGCACGTGAATGCGACGATCGGCACGCCCCACGTGCGCTGCCGCGAGATGCACCAGTCGGGCCGCGTCGCGATCATGTTGCTGATCCGCTCCTCGCCCCACGCCGGCCACCACTTCACCTTCTTGATCGCCTCCAGCGCCTTCTGCCGCAGGTCGTTGCGCTCCATGCCGATGAACCACTGCTCGGTGGCGCGGAAGATCGTCGGCTTGTGGCACCGCCAGCAGTGCGGATAGCTGTGCTCGATCGGGTTGTGCCCCAGCAGCGCGCCGGCCTCTTTCAACAGTTCGATGACGATCGGGTTCGCTTCCCACACGCTCTTGCCGATCAGCACTTCCGGCAACTTGCCCGGCTCGTCGGGCGTGCGGTACAGCCGGCCCGCGCCGTCCACCGGGCAGTAGACCGGGATGCCGTTCTGCATGCCGGCCACGTAGTCCTCCTGGCCGTGTCCCGGCGCCGTGTGCACTGCGCCCGTGCCCTGCTCCAGCGTCACGTGTTCACCCAGAATGCCCAGCGAACGCCGTTCGATGAACGGGTGTTGGAACACGCTCTGGTCGAGCTTCGCGCCCGGGAACCGCGTCAATTCGGCGCCCTCAGTCCAGCCCAGCGCGGCCTTCACCGTATCGAGCAACCCGGCGGCGACGATATACACCGCCCCGCCCGTCTCGTAGGCGACGTACTCGTAGCGCGGGTGGAACGCGATGCCCATGTTGGACGGAATCGTCCACGGCGTGGTCGTCCAGATCAGGCCGTAAACATCCTTCCCGGCGAGCGTCTCGCTCAGCACGGCCGGGTCTTCCATCAGCTTGAAGCGGACGTAGATCGACGGGCTCTTATGGTTCTCGTACTCGACCTCGGCCTCGGCCAGCGCCGTGCGGCAGCTGATGCACCAGTTCACCGGCTTCAGCCCGCGATAGACGTAGCCCTTGGCGAAGAAGTCGACGAACGCCCCGGCGATGACCGCCTGATACTCCGGCGCCATCGTCAGGTACGGCTGTTCCCAGCGCCCGAAAATGCCCAGCCGCTGGAACGACGCGTTCTGCAGGTCGACGTACTTCTGCGCGTAGGCGCGGCACGCCTTCCGGATCTGCGCCGGCGTCATCTGCGCCTTCTTCCCGCCCAGTTCCCCGTCGACTTTGATTTCGATCGGCAGCCCGTGGCAATCCCAGCCCGGCACGTACGGCGAATCGAGCCCCGCCATCGTCCGGGACTTGACGATGAAATCCTTCAGCAGCTTATTGAACGCGTGGCCAAGGTGAATGTTGCCGTTGGCGTACGGCGGTCCGTCGTGCAGCACGTACATCGGTTGCCCGGCGCGCGCCTCGCGAATTCGCTCGTACAGCTTCCCCTCTTTCCATTCCGAAAGCAGCCGCGGCTCCAGCGTGCCGAGGTTGGCTTTCATGGAAAAATCTGTCTTCGGCAGATTTACCGTCTTTTTAAGTTCGACTTGGCTCCAGTCCATGGGGTTCTCCCCATTATCGGGGGTAACGCCCGGTTTTGCGAAATCCGACGCGCGCTACCCCTCGCCGAGCGCCTTCTTTCCCGCCGCGATCACTTTCAATATCGCGTCGACGTCGTACACCGCCCCGCCCCACGAACCCCCGCTCACGTCCACCAGCGCCGCCCACAACCGCGTGTCGTCCGGCAACAGCGCGTCCTCCCGCAGGTCCGGCCGGGGCTCCCGCTCGGCCAGCAGCCGCTCCCCGTCCACCAGGTTGAACGACCCCTCCATCGTGTTCCGGTCGATGACGATCTCGATCTCGTCGCCGTCGAGCACCTTGCCGATCGGCCCCCCTGCCAGCGCCTCCGGCGACACGTGCCCGATGCACGCCCCCGTCGAAACGCCGCTAAACCGCGCGTCCGTCACCAGCGCCACGTGCTTGCCGAACGGCAGATGCTTCAGCGCCGACGTCACCTGATACGTCTCCTCCATCCCCGACCCCAGCGGCCCGCGCGAGCAAAGCACCATCACGTCGCCCGCCTGAATCCGGCCTTCCTTGATCGCCGCGATCGCCGAGGCCTCGGTGACGAACACCTTCGCCGGCCCCCGCTTCCGGTACACGCCGTCGGCGTCCACCACCGACGGATCGATCGCCGTCGCCTTGATTACCGATCCCTCCGGCGCCAGGTTCCCCACCGGGAAACACACCGTCGACGACATCGCCTTGTCCATCGAGTGGATCACCCGTTCCGGAGCGATCCCCTCCCGCTCGGCCAGCTGCTTCCGCAGCGCGTGCCGCCGCTCGCTGCCCTCCCACCAGTCCAGCACCGTGTCGAGCGAACACGCCGACGCCGTCTTCACCGACGTGTCCAGCAGCCCGGCTTTCCGCAAATGCAGCATCACCTCCGGCACGCCGCCGGCCATGAAAACGATCACCGTCGGGAAGTTCTCCGGCCCGTTCGGCAGCGAGTCCACCAGGCGCGGCACCTGCTTATTCACCCGCGCCCAGTCCGCCGCCACCGGCCGCCGCAGGCCGGCCTGGTGCGCCACCGCCGGCAGGTGCAGAATCAGGTTCGTCGACCCGCCGAACGCCGCGTGCAGCACCATCGCGTTCTCGAGCGACGCCGGCGTCAGGATGTCCCGCATCCCCCAGCCAAGATTTTCGAGTTCCAACACCGCCCGCCCGCTTCGCCGCCCCATGTCAAGCCACAGTCCGTGCCCCGACGGCGCCAGCGCCGCGTGCGGCATCGTCATGCCCAGCGCCTCGGCCACCACCTGCGATGTCGCCGCCGTGCCCAGGAACTGGCACCCGCCGCCCGGCGATCCGCACGCCCGGCAGCCCATGTCGGCCGCGTACTCCAGCGTGATCTGCCCGTGCGCGAACCGCGCCCCGATCGTCTGCACCTTGCCCGCGTCCTCGCCGTCGGACGGCATCAGCGTCACGCCGCCCGGCACCAGCACCGTCGGCAGGTCCCGCTGCGCGGCGAGCGCCATCATCATCGCCGGCAGGCCTTTGTCACAAGTCGCCACGCCCACCACGCCGCGCCGTGTCGGCAGGCTCCGGATCAGACGCCGCAGCACCATCGCCGCGTCGTTGCGGTAGGGCAGGGAATCGTACATGCCCGGCGTGCCCTGGCTCCGCCCGTCGCACGGGTCCGTGCAGGCGCCCGCGAACGGCACCGCGCCCAGTTCTTTCAACTGTTCCGCCGCCGCCTCCACCAGCAGCCCGACCTCCCAGTGCCCCGTGTGATACCCCAGCGCCACCGGCGTGCCATCCGGCCGCCGCACGCCGCCGTGCGTCGAAAGCAGCAGGATCTCCTTCCCTTTGAGCAGCGCCGGATTCCAGCCCATTCCGGCGTTCTGCGTCATGCCGAAAATGTCCCCCGAGGGACGCTTCAGCAGGTCCTCCGGCGTGATCGGCAGTGAGCCCGCCGGGCCCGGATGCTTCGGTTGCACTTCAAAAAGGGACGCGTCCTGCGATTCGAAAACGTATGCCATGGGAAAAGAAAAGTATATCGCCGGACCCTGCGATGGCAGTGATAAAATCCCGGCCATGTCCACGCGCCGGCACTTTTGCCTTGCGGCCACGTCCGCCCTCGCCTCCACCCGTGTCTGGGGCGCCAACGACCGTGTTCAGGTCGGCTTCATCGGCTACGGCCTCATCGGCGCCCAGCACGTTCACGACTTCAAGAACCAGAAGGACGT
>CAYMTH010000410.1:0-5255 GCA_964393235.1 uncultured Solibacteraceae bacterium
GATGGTGCGGGCGTACCGGGAACGGCTGCTCGGCACGGACTGGCCATCGTTTGAGGAACTGGCGATTATGGCGGCGTGGAGCGTCGGGGCGTTCGTCTGCGGCGGGCTGTTTTTCCGGCACCTGAAGCGCGGCTTCGCCGACGTGCTCTAAGGGTCGGATACACTGGTAGGGCCTCGTCCGCCGACGCGGTGTTCCCATGCCATTTTTCGTTTTTCTCCTCCTTGGCGCCGCCGCGCTTTCCGCCGCGCCCGCCGCCGGCCTAGATGCCGAATTTCAGCAGACCGTGAAGCCGTATATCGGCAAGTACTGCGCCGGTTGCCACGGCGGCAAGACGCCGGCCGCGCAATTCGATTTGACCGCGTTCCGTTCCGTGGCCGACGTCACGAAAGAGTACCCGCACTGGGCGCTGGTGAGTGAGCGTCTGCACCTGAAGGACATGCCGCCCAAGCCGGTTCCGGCGCCGCCGGCGGCCGAGACGCTGAAGGTGACCTCGTGGATCGCGCGGGTGCGGGCCGAGGAGATCCGGCGGTCGGCCGGGGATCCGGGGATCGTGCCGGCGCGGCGGTTGTCCAACGCCGAGTACAACTACACGATCCGCGACCTGACGGGCCACGACCTGCGGGTGACGCGGGAGTTCCCGCTCGACCCGGCGAACCCGGCGGGGTTCGACAATTCGGGCGAGTCGCTGACGATGTCGCCGGCGCTGTTGAACAAGTATCTGCAGGCGGCGCGCGAGGTGGCCAATCACGTTGCCTTCCTGCCCGACGGGATCGATTTCGCGTCCCATCCGATGCTGGTGGAGACCGACCGCGAGAAGTGGGCCGTGCAGCGGATCATGCAGTTCTACCAGCGGCAGCCGGTGAAGCTGGCCGATTACTTCGAGGCGGCGTGGCGGTATAAGCACCGGGCGGCGCTCGCCAAACCTGGTGCGACGCTGGCCGCGGTCGCGGGTGAGATGAAGATCAGCTCCCGGTATCTGCCGCTCGTCTGGGGCATCCTGAACGAACCGAATGCGGTGGGCCCGGTTCTGAAGCTGCAGGCGATGTTCCGGGCGCTGCCGGCGCCAGCGGCGAATAAGGACGCCGAACGGGCGAAATTGACCGGGGAGATGGACGCCTGGGTGGTGCGGCTGCGGCAGCACACCGGCATGCAGTTCGCCGCGCCGGTGGTGAAGGGATTGCCCGCCGGATCGCAGCCGCTGCTGCATTGGAAAAACCTGGAGTTCGCCCGTAACCGGCGGAAGTTCGATCCGGCGGCGCTGCGCAACGACACCGACCCGAAACCCGCCGTTCCTCCGGTTCCCCGCTACCCGGGGCTGCACCAGGAGGCGGCGCCGCGCTGGGCCGCGTTGATGGCGCGCGCGCGGGCCGGCGATGCCGATCTCGTCGTGCCGGCCGCTGACCGGAAGCGTTACGAGGCCGCCTTCGCGCGGTTCGCCGACGTGTTTCCGGATCAGTTCCTGGTGACCGAGCGCGGCCGCTATTTTCCGGACGACTCGCAGGACAAGGGCCGGCTGCTGAACGCCGGTTACCATTCGGTGCTCGGCTTCTTCCGCGACGACCAGCCGCTGGTGGAACTGATTCTCGACGACAAGGCGAAGGCCGAACTCGACCGGCTGTGGAACGAGTTCGACTATGTGGCGCAGGCGACGGCGCGGACCTGGATTCAATACTTCTTCAACCAGTCGGGCGAGGTGCAGGGCAAGGGCGCCGAATCGGCCTCCGACCGGCCCGTGGGCAAGGAGATTACCGACTCGTCGGTGATCAACGACATGCGCGACGCCTACCTGGCCAAAGCCGCCGCCGACCCCAAAAACGACCCGGTGGCGCCGCAGGCGATCCGGTTCCACTACGGCGAGATCAACGCGACGCTGCGCGGCCTGGAACGGCAGAAGGCGGCGGCCGAGCCGAAGCATCTGGAGGCGCTGGCGCGATTCGCCGCGCGGGCCTACCGACGGCCGTTGACGGAGGCGGAGAAAGGCGAGGTGACGGGCTACTATCGCAAACTGCGGAAAGAGAACGATCCTTCGCACGAGGACGCGATGCGGGAGAGCCTGGTGAGCATCCTCATGAGTCCGGACTTCCTCTACCGGCTCGATCTGCGGAGTTCGCGGACGGGCGCGGGCGGCGCGGCGCCGTTGAGCCCCTACGCGCTGGCGAGCCGGCTGAGCTACTTCCTGTGGTCGTCGATGCCGGACGAGGAACTGCTGCGGCGCGCGGCGGCCGGCGAGCTGGCGCGGCCGGAGGTGCTGACGGCGCAGGCGCGGCGGATGCTGAAAGACCCGCGCGTGCGCGGTTTCGCCACTGAGTTCACCGGCAACTGGCTGGCGTTCCGGCATTTCGAAAAGAACAACTCGGTGGACCGGCAGCGGTTTCCGTCGTTCAACGACGAGCTGCGCACGGCGATGTTTGAAGAACCGGTGCGCATGGTGGCCGACGCGCTGGCCAGCAACCGCAGCGCGCTGGACCTGCTCTACGGCGACTACACCTTCGTCAACGAGCCGCTGGCCAAGCACTACGGCATGCCGGTGGAGGGCATGAAAGAGTGGGTGCGCATTGAAGGCGCGCGGAAGTACGGCCGGGGCGGCTTGCTGCCGATGGCGGTGTTCTTGACGCAGAACTCGCCGGGGCTGCGGACGAGCCCGGTGAAGCGCGGGGCGTGGGTGGTGCAGAAGGTGCTGGGCGAGATTATCGCGCCGCCGCCGCCGGTGGTGCCGGAGCTGCCGCATGACGAATCGAACTCGGAACGGCCGATCCGCGAGATGCTGGCCAAGCACCGGGAGAACGCGATGTGCGCGGCGTGCCACGCCAAAATCGACTCCTATGGCCTAGCCTTCGAGGGCTATGGCCCGGTGGGCAACGCGCGGACCACGGACCTGGCCGGGCGGCCGGTGGACACGATGGTCCCGTACCCGAACGGCACCACGGGTAACGGCGTCGACGGGCTGCGCGTCTTTATCGAGAAGAACCGGCAGAAGGAGTACATCCGGAATCTGAGCCGGAAGATGCTGGCGTTTGCGTTGAACCGGTCGCTGCAACTGTCCGATGAGGCGCTGGTGGAGACCATGGCCGCCCGGATGGCCGCCTCCGGTTATAAAATGCAGACGTTGGTGGAGACCATCGTCACGAGCCCGCAGTTCCTGAAGAAGAAAGTGATCGAATCCCCCGTCGAGAAGGCCCAACTATGAAGAAGAAAACCGGATCCACTTTTTCCCGCCGCAACGTGCTGCGCGGGGCCGGCTGCACCGTGGCGCTGCCGTTTCTGGAGTCGCTGACCGCGTATGCCGATACGCCGCCGGCGTCCGCGTTTCCGAAGCGGTTCGGCGTTGTCTTTCTCGGCAACGGCATTAACGAAGATCACTGGGCTGCGAGCGGGGAAGGCGCCGCGATGCGGCTGTCGAAGTCGCTGTCGCCGCTCGAGCCGTTGAAGCAGAAGTTGAACGTGATCGACGGGCTGTACGTGAAGGCGCTGACGGGGCAGGGGATTCACCCGGGCCAGACGGGCAGCCTGCTTTCGGGCGCGAAGATCGCGCGCGGCGCGGTGATCCATTCGGGTATCTCGATGGATCAGATGATCGCCAATAAGGTCGGCCAGGACACGCCGCAGTCGAGCATTGTGCTCTCCTGCGACCAGCCGATGACGGGCTACCACGAGACCAACTTCTCGATGGCCTACAGCTCGCACATCTCCTGGCAGAGCCCGGATTCGCCGGTGCCGGTGGAGGTCTACCCGTCGCTCGCCTGGGACAACCTGTTCGACAACCGCGGCAGCCTGCTGAACATCTCCGTGCTCGATCGCGTGAAGGACCGGGCGGCGGCGTTGACGCGGGAGATCAGCTCGTCGGATAAGGCGAAGCTCGACGAGTATCTGACTAGCGTCCGCGAGGTGGAAAAGCGCGTCGAAGGGATGCGCAAGGACAAGGAAGACGCGACCGACGCGGCCAAGGCGCGCAACCGCGCTCTGGTGACCATGGACCGGCCGGCCAACGGCTTGCCCGAAGACCTGCGCGACCATGCGCGGCTGATGTGTGACATCATCGCCATCGCGTTCCAGACGAACAAGACGCGTGTCGCCTCGCTCATCATTTCCCGCGATCTTTCGGCCATGTACTACCCGTTCCTCAACGTGAAGGAAGGCCACCACGCGGCGTCGCACAGCAATACCTCGGACGGCTACGAGCGCATCACGCGGTTCCACGTCGAGCAGTACGCTTATCTGGCGAGCAAGCTCGACGCGATGAAGGAAGGCACCGGGACGGTGCTCGACAACTCGTGCCTGATGTTCCTGTCGAACCTGTGGATCGGCCGCCGGCACGATAACTTCCGCCTGCCGCTGCTGCTGACGGGCGGGCTGGGCGGAACGCTGAAGACGGGCCGGGTGCTCAACTATCTCGAGGCCGGGCCGGACAACCGGAAGATGTGCAGCCTGTACCTGTCGCTGATGGACCGGTTCGGGATCAAGCTCGACGAGTTCGGCGATTCGCGCGAGCGGCTGGCCGGGCTGTAACGATCGATGCGGGCGTGGGTGCTCGCACTTGCGGCGGCTGCGTGCGTGGGCGCGCAGCCGTTTCCCATGCGGTATCTGGGGGAACTCGGTCACCTCGCGGCCGGGGAGCGAATTGGACCGGCGGCCGGCGTTGCGGAGGGCGTGGTGCGGCTCGCGGGGCCGGGATGGCGGTACACGCGGGGCGTGACCGGTGGCATCGGTTGGACTACGCTGTACACTGCGGATTTCGATGCGGACGGGCAGGCGGACTTCCTGCTGGCCGACCATTTTCCGGGCGTCGGGAGATGCGTAAACGCGGCCTCGGTGACCGTGGTTCTCTTCGACCGCACGGGGCGGCCGTTGCTCCGCGAGCTTGAGACGTACCTGCCGCGAACGGTGGGCGACGAGTTTCCATATACGCCGATCGTGGTGCGACGGCGGCAGGGCCGGGCGGAGTTCGTCACCACCGGCTGCGACGGCAAGCAAACCGGGGTGTGGCGGGCGGGGGTTCCCGCGGCGCCCGTCGTGGGTTCGCCGGAGACCGGTGGCTGGCTGGATGGGCTGCCGCGGACCGTGGTCGTCGAACGGCGGGGCGAGCGCGAGATCGAGTCTGCCGCACCGTGGCACTTGCTTCTCGAGATCTGGCGCAGCGGCTGGCCGTCGGCGCGGTCCGGCGATGTCCTCTTTGTGGACGCGAGGGGTGCGGGGCGGACGGGCGAGGTGAAGGTCGAATTCCACGTTGCCTCGAGTACGCCGGAGCCCGGCCCGG
>CAYMTH010000411.1:0-5246 GCA_964393235.1 uncultured Solibacteraceae bacterium
GATCACGAACGCCACGCCACCCCCGTCCGCATCCCCACCGAAAACGTCGAGTCCCTCAACGCCGCCCTCGCAGCCGGTATCCTGCTGTATGAGGCCCGCCGTCAACGCCAATGAGCCTGTTTGACTCCACCGCCGACACCCTGAAACGCCCCCTCGCCGAGCGCCTCCGCCCCCAGTCCCTCGACGACTTCGCCGGCCAGGAGCACATCCTCGGCAAAGGCAAACCCCTCCGCCGCGCCATCGAAAACGACCAGCTCTCCAGCCTCATCCTCTGGGGCCCCCCCGGCGTCGGCAAGACCTCCCTCGCCACCATCATCGCCCAGTCCACCAAAGCCGAATTCGTCCCCTTCTCCGCCGTCCTCTCCGGCATCAAGGAGATCAAGGAGGTCATGGCCCGCGCCGAGCAGACCCGCCGCATGGGCCGCCGCACCGTCCTCTTCATCGACGAAATCCACCGCTTCAACAAGGCGCAGCAGGACGCCTTCCTCCCCTACGTCGAAAAAGGCGACGTCATCTTGATCGGCGCCACCACCGAGAACCCCTCCTTCGAGGTCAACTCCGCCCTCCTCTCCCGCTCCCGCGTCTACGCCCTCCGCGCCCTCGATCCCCCCGACCTCGTCCGCCTCCTCACCCGCGGCCTCGAACTCCTCGGCGCCACCTGCTCGCCCGAACACCTCGAACAGCTCGCCATCTTCGCCAACGGCGACGCCCGGTCCGCCTACAACCTCCTCGAACTCGCCGCCACCTCCGCCGACAATGGCGTTATCACCCAGGAAACCCTCGGCGACATCATCTCCCGCAAGGCTCTCCTCTACGACAATGGCGGCGAAGAACACTACAACATCATCTCCGCGCTCCATAAATCGGTGCGCGCCTCCGACGCCGACGCCGCCCTCTACTGGCTCGCCCGCATGCTCGAAGCCGGCGAAGACCGCATGTACATCGCCCGCCGCCTCGTCCGCATGGCCGTCGAGGACATCGGCCTCGCCGACCCCCGCGCCGTCGAACAGGCCATCGCCTGCCAGCAGACCGTCCACTTCCTCGGCATCCCCGAAGGCGACCAGGCCCTCGCCCAGTGCGCGCTCTACTTGAGCCTCGCCCCCAAATCCGACGCCGCCTACAAGGCGTTAAAGGCCGCCCGCGCCGCCACCCAGTCCCACGCCGCCTCTCCCGTCCCCATGCACCTCCGCAACGCCCCCACCCGCCACATGAAGGAGTGGGGCTACGGCGAAGGCTACCGCCACGCCCACGACTTCGGCGGCGCCATCACCGGCATGGAGTGTCTCCCCGAAGGTCTCGCCGGGTCTGAGTTCTATCAGCCCACCGACCGCGGCGTCGAGCCGCGGATCGCCGAAAAACTTACGACGATCCGCGACGCTAAAAAGGATTTCTACAAGAAGCCTACTTCCGGGCAGTGACCGTGATCTCGATCCGCGCCTTGCCCACCAGCTTCGCCACGCCCACCGTCGTCCGCGCCGGCCGCGGCTCCGGAATCACGCTCATGTACACCTTGTTCATCTCTTGGAACAGCTCCATATCGGTCAGATAAACCTGCACCGCCACCAGGTCTTTAAAACCGAACCCGCCCGCCTGCAGCGTCTCGTTGATACGGTCCAGGCACAGCTTCACCTCGTCGGCGAACTTCTCCGGATACTTGCCGTCCTTGTCCGCGCCCACCTGGCCCGACACGTACAAAGTCCCGCCCGCCAAAATCGCCGGCGAGAACGGACGGCCCGGCTGCGTTCCCGGCGGCGCGATCACTTTCTTCTCCGCGTACGCCACGCTGCTCAGCAGCATCACCATCATGAGGAAGTGTTTCATACGGCTCAGTATGCCACGCCCGAACCCCACTCAATACACCGCTAACCTTCTGGTACCACCGGGGCCGCTCATTTAGTACCCCTCGGGCAGAACTAAGTACCAAACCTTATTGAACCCCCTGTCCTATTGTTACCCCCCGCCGCAGGGGGCAATCTATCTTCGAGCAGTCACCGTGCACGCCGGCTGTGGCGAGCCGAACGCGACGCGACGTTCCGCCGATGATTCGGGGATCGAAGACTGGAGGTTTCCTTGCAAACGGATACAAAAAAAACAGACAGACGGTCAGCAGACCGCTTCCCCATCGAACGCGAAGTGCGTTATAGGGTTCTCAGCAAAAAGAGTGCCGACGAATCCGGCTCCGGACGTACCGTCAACATGAGCAGCAGCGGCATCCTCTTCACTAGCGAACACGTCCTCCTCCCCGGACGCCGTCTCGAAGTGGCCATCAGTTGGCCAGCTCAACTCAACAACCAGACCCCCCTCAAGCTCGTCGCCCGCGGACGTGTCACCCGCTTCGATGGCGGCCTGGCCGCCATCGAGATCCAGCAGTATGAGTTCCGGACGTCCGCCAAGTCCACCAACTGACCCCCAAAAAGGCGAAGAAAAATCAAACACAAGATTAAACCGGACCCTAAGGTCCGGTTTTTTGTATTTCCTGTCACCTTTCCCTCTGGAACGCACCTCCTGAAAGTGGTAGTCTCATGGTAAATCCAGGTATGGAACGTGCCGTCAGGCACATGCAGTCTCGCTCATACCACACAACTGACCGGTAGCCAACGAGCTATCGGCGGTGAAAAGCACCACCGCGAGGTGGGTTGTTTGAAGTTACATACTCTGTAGTTTTCAAAGGGAAAGGGTCTCTATGGATTCGAACTTTCGCCGCTCCGGCGGCTGGTTCGCCGGCATCGCCGTGCGAACCCTCGTTGGTATTTCCCTCTTCGCGGGCTGTCTCACCCCCGCGTTCGCACAGGAAAATACCGGTCTCATCACCGGGATGGTCACCGACGCCACTGGCGCCGGCGTGCCCGGAGCTTCAATCGTCGCTACTTCCGACCTGACGCCAAAAGGCATCGAGGTCCAATCCGATGGTACCGGCAAGTACCTCCTGCCGCGCCTCCCCATCGGCATCTACACCATTACCGTCACCAAGCAGGGCTTCTCGAAGTTCGTCCAACGCAACATCGACGTCAAGCTCGGCTCCCAGATCGACTTCAACCCCAAAATCGCCGTTGGCGCTGTCGCCGAAGTCGTCGAAGTCACTGACTCCGCCGTCTCCCTCGACGTCACCTCGTCGAAGACCTCCACCAACATCTCCTCCTCCCAGTTCGACGCCCTCCCCCGCGGCCGTAACTTCCACTCCCTCCTCGCCATGGCGCCCGGTGTGCGCGGCGAAAACAAGAACGGAAACGCCGGCGTCGGCGGCTTCCAGGTGGACGGCGCTTCGGGTTCCGAAAACGCGTTCCTCATCGACGGCGTCGACGTCTCCGACATCCGCCGCGGTTCGCTCCGCGTCCAGAACTCCATCCCCTTCGAGTTCATTCAGGAAATCCAGATCAAGTCCGGCGGCTTCGAAGCCGAATTCGGCGGCGCCACCGGCGGCGTCGTGAACGTCCAGACCAAGGGCGGCTCCAATGACTTCCACGGCAGCGCCTTCTATCAGTTCACCAACGACAACATGAACCCCCGGCCCCGCGGCTACTGGCAGCGCTCGCCCGCCAACGCCAACGCCGCCGACTTCTTCGCCCGCCCGAAGGACGACGAATACTACCGCTACCCCGGCTTCACCTTCTCCGGTCCCATCGTGAAGAACAGCCTCTTCTTCAACATCGGCTACTCGCCCGAACTCTACCACGCCACCCGGACCATCAACTATCCCTCCGGCGTCCGTAACTTCGAGCGCACCGACAAAACCCACTACGGCCTCGCCCGCGTCGACTACAACCCGTTCACCAAGCTGCAGACCTACGCCTCCTGGACCTGGTCTCCCTGGAAACAGAACGGTGTTCTCCCCAACGCCGACCCGCGCGTCGCCGCCCCCACCAACGACCTCTCCATCCAGGGCGGCTACCAGCCCGCTCAGGCCCTCAACTTCGGCGGCAACTACTCGGTTAACTCCAAGTGGATCATCTCCGCGCGCTGGGGCTACAAGTATCAGAACGACAAGCTCGGCAACTACGGCCTCTCCGGTCTCCCCTACCTGCAGTACCTGACCGCTTCGGCCTCTTCCAAGCTTCCCGTTCCCGCCCAGTTCGCCGGCGCCAACGGCTACCGCAACGTGACCTCCACTCTCGGCGTGGTCAAGGACATAACCACCCGTCAGAACCTCTACCTCGACTCCAGCTACATCGCCAACATCAAGGGCCAGCAGCATATCTTCAAGGTCGGCTACGCCCGCGCCCGCGTCTCCAACGATGTCAGCACCAACTACACCAACGGCAACTTCCAGATCTACTGGGGGGACACCTTCACCCGCGGTTCCATCCGCGGCGTCACCGGCAACTACGGCTACTACATCTGGCAGGACGGCGTCCGCAACCTCGGCGATGTGAACTCCTACAACCAGGGCTTCTACATCCAGGACCAGTGGCGCGTCCACCGCAACGTCACCCTCAACCTCGGCATCCGCTTCGAGGATGAGTTCCTGCCCCCCTACAAGAAGGAGGTCAACGGCAAGAAGGTCGCCAACCCCGTCTCCTTCAACTGGGGCGACAAGATCGCTCCCCGCATCGGCGGCGCCTGGGACATCATGGGCGACGGCAAGTGGAAACTCGCCGGCAGCTTCGGCATGTTCTACGACGTGCTCAAGTACGAACTCGCCCGCGGCTCCTTCGGCTCCGACTACTGGGTCTCCCACGTCTACAAGCTCGACCGCCCCGACGTGACCTCGCTCGGCTTCGCCAGCCCCGGCGCGCTCGGCGACAAGATCACCCAGTACGACAACCGCACCCTCCCGATCAACGCCGCCGGCGAAATCGAGGGCATCGATCCCAACATCAAGCCCTATACCTCCCGCGAGTTCTCGGGCACCCTGTCCCGCGCCCTCTCCGACCGCCTCGTCCTCACCGCCCGCTACGTCCGCAAGGACCTGCTCAAGGCCATCGAAGACATCGGCGTACTCGACAAGGACGAAAACGAACAGTACGTCATCGGCAACCCCGGCTTCGGCCTCACCCGCACTGACCCGCAGAACGTCTACAACGGCAAGACCCCCAACGGCAACTACCTCGTTCCGGAAGCGGTCCGCCAGTACGACGCCGTCGAGTTCCGCCTCGATGGCCGCTACTTCAACAAGATCAACGGCATGGCCAGCTACACCTGGAGCCGCCTCTACGGCAACTACTCCGGCGCCGCCAACTCCGACGAGTCCGGCAGCTCCGACCCCGGTGTCAGCCGCGCCTTCGATCTTCCCTACTACTACTTCGATG
>CAYMTH010000412.1:0-5244 GCA_964393235.1 uncultured Solibacteraceae bacterium
AGATCGCGACGTGGGCGCAACTGGGGCTGCATGCGAAGCCGCTTGTGCTGTGGAACGTGAGCGGTTTCTACGACGGGCTGTTCACGTTCCTCGACGGCATCGTGAAAGCCGGCCTGCTGCGTCCGCAGCACCGCGCGCTGGTGCGGGAGGCGCGCACGCTGCCGGAGGTCTTCGAGCGGTTAGCCGAGCCGGTGGAAATCGGGGGAGGGAAGTGGCTCCCGGGGGATTTGCGGTAAGCGCGGCGGCTACTGTCCGCACTTCTCCTGACGGATTTTGAGCGCCTCCGGCATCCACTTTTCGAACTGGCGGATGCGGGTTTCGTGGCTGGGGTGGGTGGAGGTGAACTCGGCCGGCCGGCGGCCGCCGGAGGCTTGGCCCATGCGCTGCCAGAGCCGCGGCGCCTCGGTGGGATCGAAGCAGGCGCGGGCCACATAGATGAGGCCCATGTAGTCGGCCTCGGACTCGTGGTCGCGCGAGAACGGCAGCAGGACGCCGTACTGCGCGCCGACGCCGAGCGCGCCCATGACGGCGCGCTGCTGGGCCGGGTCCATGTCGCTGATCGCCACGCCGGCCGCCATCGAGCCGATCTGGAACAGCTTCTGGTGCGCCATGCGCTCGGCGCCGTGGCGGGCGATGGCGTGGGCGATCTCGTGCCCCATGATCACGGCGAGGCCGTCGGCGTTCTTGGCCACCGGGAGGATGCCGCTGTAGACGGCCACCTTGCCGCCGGGCAGGCAGAAGGCATTCACCTGCGGCGAGTCGATCAGGTTGTAATCCCACTGGAAGCCGGGGTCCTCGGCGACGGCGGAGATGCGCTGCCCGATCTGTTTGATCAGCTCCGCGTTGCGGCCCGCGGTGACGACGTTTTCTCGGCGCAGGATCTGACGGTACGACTGCAGACCGAGGGCCGACTCCTGCTCCCGGCTCATGTCGACGAGCTGTTTCCGGCCGGTCAACGGTACGGTTTCGCGATTGGAAAAGTAGAAGTAGATCCCGTAGATCGCGAAAAAGATGAGGGGGAGAATCTTGAAGCGGCCCTGCATGGCGGTCTACCGGTTGCGCATGAAGTTCCCGAGCATGCCGATCACATCGTCGGCGATGGAGCCGTCGCGGTTGGCGTCGAGCAT
Organism: uncultured Solibacteraceae bacterium; assembly: GCA_964393235.1. Classification (GTDB taxonomy): domain Bacteria; phylum Acidobacteriota; class Terriglobia; order Bryobacterales; family Bryobacteraceae. Next base: position 1,128 of record CAYMTH010000412.1, read on the forward strand.
CGGCGTCAGCATCCCGAGCAGCCCCTCGGGCTGCGCCGTCTGCTGCTTGGAGAGCGATCCCATCACCATGGTGGCGACGACCGGGAGCATCTGCTTCAGGACCTCGGCGCCGATGCCGGTAGCGGCCGAGGCCTCCGCGGCGACGGCGCGGCTGGCGTCCTTCGAGCCGAGCAGGTGCCCGAGAATGCCATTGCCCTCCTGCGTGGTCTCCTCACCGGCGAGCAGTTCCGGGTTGTCGAGATAACGGGAATGATTGCCGTTCGACAGCGCGCCGAGCAGTGCGTCGACGCCGCCTTGCGCGGCGACATTCCGCTGCAATCCGCCGCCGAGGGCGGGAAGCAACTGCTGAAGCGCGGCCTGCGTCTGTCCTTCGTCGAGTCCGAACCGGGCTCCAAGCTGGCCCACCGCCGCGGTGCCGCCGGTATTCATCAAAAGTTCCATAAGGTTCATAGGCGTCCCCTCTATTGTGCGGTATCCGCGAACCCGATTCCTTCGCTACGACGGCAACACTTTCCCTTGCAAGCGGATCTAGACCGAAGAGGAAGTGAACCACATGGATCTCAACATCGTGAAGGCCAAGTATCAGGCCGTAATCGACCTGGCCAAAAGCAAGAACTGCAAGCTGCACAACGTGCACATCGAGAACGAGAAGTTGCTGATCAAGGGCGACGCGCCTAACGAAGACGTGAAGAACGCCGTCTGGAATCAGGCCAAGGTGATCGATCCGGTCTACGCCGACCTGACGCTCGACATCAGCATCGACCCCTCCCTGCCGCCCCCGCCCCCGGACGTCAAGACCTACACCGTCGTCGCCGGCGATTCGCTGTGGAAGATCGCGCAAACGCAGCTCGGCAACGGCGCCCGCTATCCGGAGATCATCAAGGCCAACCCGGGCAAGTTGAAGGACGAGAAGTCCGTCATCCATCCGGGCGATGTTCTGGTGATCCCGTAGTCCCGTTTTTCGCTAGTCTGGGCTTGTGCGGTATTTGCTGCTGTACAAGCCCTACGGCGTTTTGACGCAGTTTACGGACCGGACGGTTCCTCCCCGTCCGACGCTGGCGGACTATGTGCCGGTGAAAGACGTTTACGCCGCGGGGCGCCTGGACGCCGATAGCGAGGGCCTGCTGCTGCTGACCGGTGACGGACGGCTGAAGCACCGGCTGCTCGAGCCGGAGTTCGGGCACCGGCGGACGTATTGGGTGCAGGTGGAGGGGACGCCGGACGAGACGGCGCTGGCGGCGCTGCGCGGCGGCGTTGTCGTGCAGGGCGAACGCACCCGGCCGGCCGAGGCGCGGGTCATCGCCGAACCCGATCTTCCGCCGCGCGTTCCTCCCATCCGCTACCGCGCATCGATTCCGACCGCGTGGCTCGAGTTGACGCTGACCGAGGGCAAGAACCGGCAGGTGCGGCGCATGACGGCGGCCGTCGGGCTGCCCACGCTGCGTCTGGTGCGGTGGTCGATGGAGAACCTGACGCTGGCCGGCCTCGCGCCCGGCGAGTGGCGCGACCTGACGCCGGAAGAACTTGCCGCGCTGCGCCGGGCCGTGGGCCTCGCCCCCGCGAAGCGTAGACTGAAATTTTGAGATGAAAATACTCGTTCTGAATTGCGGCAGTTCGTCATTGAAGAGCCAGGTCTTCGAGACGAGCCCGGAGCAGATTTCCGCCACGGCCGATCGTGTCCTGGCCCGGGCGATGGTCGAGCGGATCGGGTCGCAGGACGCCATTGTGACGGTGACGTTCGACGGGCGCCGGACCCGTACAACGCGCCCGGTGCTTTCGATGGACGACGCGCTGCGGGCCGTGCTCGACGCGGTGGCGAGCGTCGGGCCGATCGAGGCCGTCGGGCACCGCGTGGTGCACGGCGGCGAACTGTTCCATGAACCCGTGGAGATGACGGACGCCGTTGTCGAGCAGATCGAGGACCTCTACGACCTGGCGCCGCTCCACAACCCGCATAACGTGCGCGGATTTCAAGCGGCCCGCGCGCTGCTGCCGCTGGCGCGCCACGTCGCCGTGTTCGACACGGCCTTCCACCAGACCCTGCCCGCCCACGCCTACCTCTACGGCATCCCGTACAGCTACTACGCGCAGGAGCGTTACCGGCGCTACGGCTTCCACGGCGTTTCGCACCGCTACGTGGCGTGGCGGTATTCGAACCTGCGCGGCGCCTCCAAGCACGACTTCAAAGTGATCAGCTGCCATCTCGGCAACGGCTCGTCGATGTGCGCCATCGATCGCGGCCGGTCGGTCGATACGTCGATGGGCTTCACGCCGATCGAGGGCCTGCTGATGGGGACGCGCTGCGGCGACATCGACCCCTCGCTGGTGCTGCACATGATGGCGTCGGGCGGAGAATCGCCGTCGGAGATGGAGACGCTGCTCACGCGTAAGAGCGGACTCTACGGCATCTCCGGACTCTCGGCCGATATGCGGAAACTGCTGGAACACCGCTCCCGGGGCGACTCGCGCGCGGCGCTGGCGATTGACGTCTTCTGCTACCGGGTGCGCAAGTACATCGGGTCCTACCTGACGGCGCTCGGCGGCGCCGACGCCATCGTGTTCACGGGCGGCATCGGCGAGAACGCGGCGCCGGTTCGCGCGCAGATCTGCGCGAATCTCGAACGCCTCGGCATCCACTTCGACGGCCCGGCCAACGACGGCACGCTGGGGCGCGAGGGCATGATCAGCCATCGCGATTCGCCCGTCGAAGTCTGGGTGATCCCGACCAACGAAGAGCTGCTGATCGCGCGCGACACGCTCCGCTGCCTACTCGGGTTGCCCCAGCCGGATTAGCCTATTCGGTGAGCAGGCGCTTATGCGCCTCCTCGAGCGCGAGCTTTTCTTCCTTCGTGACTACGGGGTACTCCAGGTTCAGGTCGGCGATGGTGCGGGTCAGGATATTGGAAACCAGCACCCGCGCCACGGACTTGTTGTCGGAAGGGATCACATACCACGGCGCCCACTTCGTGCTGGTCGCCGACAGCGCCTCTTCGTAGGCCCGCATGTAGTCGCTCCAGTATTGCCGCTCGTTCAGGTCGTGGGCGGAGAATTTCCAATGCTTGTCCGGGTTCTCCAGCCGCTCGATGAAGCGCTTCTTCTGCTCGGCCTTTGAGATGTGGAGGAAGAACTTGAGGATGATCGTGCCGTTGCGGGCCAGGTGCCGCTCGAAGTTGTTGATGTCTTCGTAGCGCTCCTCCCAGATCTTGCGCGTGATGAGTGGATCGGGCAGTTTCTGCCGCTTCAGGTACTCGGGGTGCACTTTGACCACGAGCACCTCCTCATAATGCGAGCGGTTGAAAATGGTGATCTTGCCGCGCGCCGGGCTCACGCGCATGATGCGCCACAGGTAGGAGTGGTCGAGCTCCTCGGCCGAAGGCGCCTTAAACGAATACACGTCGCACCCCTGCGGATTCAGGCCCGAGGTCACGTGCTTGACCATGCCGTCCTTCCCGGCTGCGTCCATCGCCTGCAGCACCACCAGGACGCTCCAGCGGTCGTCGGCGTAAAGGCGCGCCTGTTGCTCGGCGAGCCGCGTCAGATTCTCGTCGAGAACCTTCTGCGCCGATGCCTTCAGTTCGGTGGCGGAGAGCTTCTTCATCTCCCCGTCGCCGCGCCAATCGGGATCGATATCCTTCAGCTTGAACTTCTTGCCTGGCGTAACCAGAAATCTATCCAGCGTTTTCTTGCTCAGCACGGCGATGAAGGTATCACACAATAGAGAGGAATGCCTCCCCTGCCTCCCTTGCCCCCCGTGCCCGCGGCGGCCGATCAGGCCGCGGCGCTGCAGCAGGCGCAGACGCTGACGGAGACCGCCCCGCGCCTGGCATTCGAAAAAGCTGCCCAACTGCGCGACCCCTTGCTGCGCGACCGCGCTCGCCGCGACGCCTTTCTCGCACTGGCCCGCGCCAACCCGCGCGACGCCGCCGCGCTGCTGCCGGAGGTGATCGAGGCCAGATGGCTGCCGCGCGTCCATTTCGCGCAGGCGCTCGACATGGCCGAGAACCTCGTCCTCGCCAAGCCCGCCCTCGTACGCCGCCTATTGCTGCGCACGGCCGAGCGGCATCCGGCCGCCGCCCTGCGCGAACTGCGCCAGTACATCGAACTTCCCTACGGTCCC
>CAYMTH010000413.1:0-3914 GCA_964393235.1 uncultured Solibacteraceae bacterium
ATGGGTTCGGTGGTCGCAAAGGAACTCGGCCCGCGCGGCGGCCTCCCGGCATTCGTCTGCATCCCGCGCAAGGACATCTCCGCCGACGCCGGCTTCCTCGGCGCGGCCTACGACCCCTTCATCACCGGCGACCCGGGCCGCAAAGAGTTCCGCGTCCAGGACCTCACCCTGCCCGGCAACGTCTCGCTCGAAGAAGCCTCCTCCCGCGCCAATCTCCTCCGCGCCCTCGACGACGATCTCCGCCACGCCGAAAAGTCCAAGCTCGTCGAAGGCATGGATTCCTTCTACGAAAAGGCCTTCGAACTCGTCTCCTCCCCGGCCGCGCGCAAAGCCTTCAACCTCGACGACGAACCCGCCGCGCTCCGCGACCGCTACGGCCGCAACTCCTCCGGCCAGGGAGCCCTGCTCGCCCGCCGCCTCGTCGAATCCGGCGTCCGCCTCGCCGCCGTCTTCCAGGGCGGCTACGACGCCCACGGAGACATCGAAAAATCGAGCCGCACCATTTTCCCCATCTTCGACCAGGCCTTCTCCGCCCTCATCGAGGACCTCGAACAGCGCGGCCTGCTCGACACCACCCTCGTCCTCGCCATCGGCGAGTTCGGCCGCACGCCCCACATCAACCACTCGGCCGGCCGCGACCACTGGCCCGGCGTCTTCTCCATCGCCGTCGCCGGCGCCGGCATTCCGCCCGGCCAGGTCATCGGCTCCAGCGACGCCCAGGGCGGCGCGCCCAAGGACCGCCCCATCTCCATCGAAGACCTCGGCGCCACCGTCTACCGCAAACTCGGCATCGACGTCCACAAGGAGTACCGCTCCAACGGCCGGCCCGTGAAGATGAACGACGGCGGCACGCCGATCCGTGAGTTGTTCTGATGCGCACGTGGGCCGCGCTCCTCCTGCTGCCGGCTGCCCTCGCCGCCGCGCCGCCGCACCTGAGCCGCGTCACGCCCCTCGGCGGACAGGCCGGCACAACGGTTGAGGTCGAGTTCACCGGAGACAAACTGGCGCCCCTGCGCACCGTCCAGTTCGATTCGCCGGATCTCGAATGGCTCGGCGCCACCGCCGCGACGGAGAGGTCGGTCAAGGGGCGCGTCCGGATCGCCGCCGGCGCCGCCCTCGGCCCCCACCGCTTCCGCCTCATCACCGCCGCCGGCCCCGCCAATTCGCGCCTCTTCAACGTGAACCAGTTCCCTTCCACGCCCGAGGTCGAACCCGTCACCGCCATCGAACTGCGCCCCCAGGTCGTCCACGGCGACATGAAGGATCTGGCCGATCAGGACTTCCTGAAGTTCTCCGCCCGCGCCGGCGAACGCTGGCTCTTCGACCTGCAGTCCATCGAACGCGGCGGCTTTCTCGAATGCTCCCTCTCCCTCTACGACAGCGCCGGCCGCGAACTCGCCTACAACGAGGACCAGGACGAATACCTCGAAACGCCCCGCCTCGCCTTCACGTTCCCCGCAAGCGGCCAGTACACGCTGAAGATCGATCAGTACCGCGGCCCCCAGGGCGTCTCCTGCGAGCAGAACTGCGGCTACCAGTTGCAGATCTCCCGGCTGCCCGTCGTCACCGCCATGCATCCGCTCGGCGCGCGCCCCGGCTCGGCCTATCGCGTCACCGTGCGCGGCGAAGCCCTGGAAGACACCCCGGGCGCCTACCTCCGCCGCGTCCGCGCCGCCGAACACTACCGCCTGACGTTCCCCTTCTCCATGCCCGTCGACGGCCGGGACCGCCCCGCGGCGCCGCTCAAAGCCACCCAGCTCCGGGCCGACCGCGACCGCGTCGAAGCCACGTTCGCGATCCCCGCCAATGCCCCGCCCGGCCTGTGGCGCCTCTGGCTCGTCACGCGCCACGGCGTTGCCGAAGCGATGTCGCTCGAGATCGATCCCGACCCCGCCGCCATCGACGCCGTCCTGACCGCCGGCCCCAACCGCCACCCCGTCCAACTCCAGGCCGGCGTCCCCTTCCACGCCTGGACGCTCGCCGCCCAGCTCGGCCTGCCCGCCGTCGATACCGTGCTCGAACTCCGGAGCCCCGAAGGCAAACTCCTCGCCGAACACGACGACCTCATGACCGGCCAGGGCACCGTCATCGGCAACCCGGACAGCAGCCTGTACTATCTCCCCGCCGTCTCCGGCCCCGCCACGCTCGTCGTGCGCGACCGCACCAACCGCACCGGCCCGGGCTTCGCCTATCGCCTGCGCGTCCGCGCCGAAGCGCCGGGATTCCAGCTCCTCTACGAGCCCGAGGAGCTCGCCGGCGCCGCCGGCGCGGAGGTCGAATTCGAGGCGCTGCTCATCAAGGAGCCGGGCTTTGAAAAGGCGGTCGACGTCTGGGTCGAGGGCCACCCGGAAGCCCGCGGACAATTCCGCGCCGACCAGCATTTCGGCCCCTCCGGCGACGGCGACAACATCAACATCCCCGCCGTGCGCCTCAAACTGCGCATCCCGCCCACCGCACCGCCCGGCGACTACCCCGTCCGCCTGCGCGCCCGCGCCGCCGGCGGAACGGGGCCCGTCGTCGAAGGTCTCTCGACCCTGTGGATCGGTCCGAATGGAAAGCGGAACGACACCCGCCGTCCCCTGCCGGAACCGGCGGTCTACGTTCCCTGAACCGGTTACTTCGGCCGGAACACGATCACCCGGTCATACAGCAGTTCCGCGTCGGCCGGCCCCACCTTCGTCGCCGGCTCCGCATACTGCCGGAACCCGATCCGGACCGGAGCGTCCGGCGCGATCCGCGACCCGCAATCGGCCACGTGCGCCGCGTCCAGCTTGGCCTCCAGACACGCCGCCTCGCCGTTGCAGTTGCGCGCGACCTTCCAGACGTAGAACTTCTCGATCCCCGGCGCCGCCGGCGGCGAAAAGTCCGCGACACGCGGCGTCACCGCGAAGTCCGCTGTATTGGCATCGGCCACCCCCACCGACAGCACCCGGTCCAGATACACCGCCGCGCTCGAATAGGTCACCTTGCCCGTCAACGCGTGATTCACGCCGTACACGATGGCGAAATCGTTCGGCCCCAGGTCGAACCAATCCGACATGTAGTAGTTCGAGTCCCGGCTGTAACCGGCCGAGCCTTCCCGCCCGGTGGTGATAAACGTGATGCCCCGCTGAATCGCCGGATACCCTTCCGGGATCGCGTCGGGCAGGAACGAATCGAGCGGCTGCGCGTTGTATCCCCCGCTGTAGCGGTCGAGGATCGCCTGCCGCAGCTTCTCCATCGTCGGGAACAGGTCCATCTCCGTGTGACCGGTGCCCCGCGTCCGCAGCACCGGCGCGGGCAGCGGATCGTTCGGAAACTCGATCTTCGGCCGCACGCGGAACACCCGCACCGGCGACGTCAGCGGGTCCACCACCTTCTGCTGGTAGGCCTTCATGGCCGCGTCCCCGCCAACCGCGATGGCGCTCCGCCACAGGAACAGGAACTGGTCCCCGGTGCTGTAGCCGAACCGCGTCAGCGCGGGCGTCAGCGTCTCGGTGTTGATGATGGAGTCGGGATAACCCGCCCGCCGCAGCGCCGCGCGGATGCGCTCCTGCGTCTGCCGGTTGCCGGTCGAAATGTAGGCCATCGGCCGGTTGAACGGCGTCGAACCCGTGGTCTTCACCGTCAGGTAGTTGACGTTGTCGCCGAGGGCGGAAAACGTCGCGTCGTAGGGACGGAAGAAGCCGCCGGTCGCCGGGTCGAACGTGTAGCTGTTCAGGTTGTAGCGGAAGAACAGGAAGGATTGGAACGAAAAGTAAGCCATCGGCGGCGGCGTGCTGCCCACCACCACCAGCGCCTCGTCCTGCCGCAGCGAGTAGGAAACGAACAGCGGGCGCTTGATCTGTTCCCATCGGTGGGCAACGACCGGATCATCGTAGGCGCCCTCGAGCACGGCCGCCAGGTACGGCTGCACGTTGTTGTAGAACGTCGTC
>CAYMTH010000413.1:3930-5228 GCA_964393235.1 uncultured Solibacteraceae bacterium
ATTGGCAATCGGATCATTGCCTTGAGCGAATAGGCCCAGGGGCGCAACCCCGAGCACCGTCGCCGCCAGCACGAAAGCCACGGCGCCGCGAAAACGGAGCGGTGTCATTGCATTTATCCTTTCGTGGGAGTTCCCAAGTGTCTCAATGACACGTTCGGCGGCAACACCGGCGTCCGCCCGCATCGCTGACAGGGCGAACCGGAATCTACGTGGATCGAAAACGACTCTGAGTGTCCCCTCGCAATTCCGGTGCCACCGCAATCGATTGATTCGGCTGCCCCCGCCCCCGCGCGCCTGCGCCAACCCGCGCAGCCCTGTGTGCCTTGCCCCACCGCCTCGCGAATTTCCTGCAACCCGCCGCGCCGCCGCGCCGTCTTGAACACGGTAGAGGCGCAAGCCTCACACAAATACATCAAGAGTGGCGCGAGGGTTCTGACCCTTTGACCGCCCGGCAACCTGGCCCCCAAAGCCAAGGTGCCAAGGTCAGCCCGGAAACGGGAACGATGTGGCAAGTGGCGGCTATCCCCGCGCCACCCCCTTCCAGTCAGACTTCGTGCCCGAAGGACAATCCCCTTGGGCCGAAAACGCATTGCATCCCCACCCGCATCCCTTCTCTCAACGCTCGGCATCGTCGGCATGGAGTCGGTCGAACCCGCCATCCTCGCCGCCCTCATCAATGCCGACCCGCTTCTGCTGATCGGCCCCCACGGCGTCGGCAAGTCGTATCTCCTCACCCGTCTCGCCGCCGCGCTCGGCCTCTCCCATCGCCACTACAACGCCAGCCTGCTCAGCTTTGACGACCTCGTCGGCTTCCCGCTTCCCAACGCCCGCGGCTCGCTCGAATACGTCCACACGCCGGCCTCCATCTGGGGCGCCCAGGCCGTCTTCCTCGACGAGATCTCCCGCTGCCGCCCCGAGGTGCAGAACAAGCTCTTCTCCATCGTCCACGAACGGCGCGTCCAGGGCCTCCCGCTCCCCGATCTCGAACACCGCTGGTCCGCAATGAACCCGCCCGCGTCCGGCGAGGAGGCCTCCCTCTACTCCGGCTCGGAACCTCTCGACGCCGCCCTCGCCGACCGCTTCGCCTTCCTCGTCGAAATCCCCGACTGGCAACAACTCCCCGCCGATCTCCAGGAACAGCTCATCCGCAGCGAGGACACCCCGCCCGTCACCCCGAACCTGCCCGCGCAAATCGCCCGCGGCCGCACCCTCGCCGCCTCGATCCGCGAAACCCACAGCCAGCCCCTCGCCGCCTACATCCGCCTCGTCTGCGCCTCCCTCCGCCCGGCCAATCTCGT
>CAYMTH010000414.1:0-5184 GCA_964393235.1 uncultured Solibacteraceae bacterium
CCAACCGTGAAAAGTTGGGAAAAACCGTGAAAGCGTTGGAAACAAAGGACTATGGCGGTCGAGGCGGGGGTGGCCCCGCCCGTGCGCGGCCGGGAAGGACAAAAAACGGCGCCGCGTGAGCCGGTGTGGGCGCGGATGGCACTGTTCGGGAAGAGAAGCTGTACAAAAACTCGTAAACGATGACGGACCGAATGGAAGGTCCTTTCGGAGAAAACCAATGAAGCTCTATTCCCCTGATATCAACTCCCGATGCCGTCGAACCTCAGGCATTATCGTCAGAAACCTTGCCATGCTCGGCGCCGGAATGCTTTTCGGCGCGGGAATGACTTTCGCCGCGCCGATTGCCGGATTGTTCAATACCGGCGTGGACTCCGCCGGCGTCATTCTGGCGGGCGGACCTGGAACGGCGGATCCCCATTGGACGGTGCAAGGCGGCGGTTCAGCCGCCGTGGCGCCCAACCAAACCGGCTTTTACCTGCCGCAGGTCACGGCGCGGTGGATCAATCCGGATGGTTCCGGAACGCTGGGCGAATCCTTCACCCTGCTACTGCAGTTCGACCTGACGGGCTTCGATCCGAACACGGCGTCTTTCGGGGGCCGGTTCGCCGCCGACAACTGCGCGGTGATACGCCTCAACGGCAACAGTGCCAATAGCGGGGGATCGGTCGCCCCTTGTGGCCCGCTGTCCTCGTTCGGCACTTACAGCGGATTCAGCTTCACCAGTGGTTTTGTGTCCGGGTTGAACACCATTTCTGTCGAGGTCACGAATGAACTTAACACCCCGGGCGCGACGATGGTCGAATTCACCGAGAGCAATGTGGAACCGCTGACCGGAAGCGATGTCCCCGAGCCCGGTACCTGGTGTCTGACCGCGGCCGCTTTCGCGGTTCTCGGCGGGTTGCGGCGGTTCTCTCGCCGGGAGATCCGGACCGCGGCGCGTCCACCTGTTCAGTAGTCACGGTGCGCTGCCCAACCGGATTGGCGCGAGCCGCATCCCGGCCAGTGCTTCCGGCGCGACCCGGCACTCGTTCAGAGTGCGGCGAACGGGCGTGCGCGGGACGACGGCGTCGAACCCGCAGAAGGACTAGGGCGCGGAGGTCTCCTCCGCGCCTCCGGAGATCTGCATGGGAACGATACCGGCCTGCTGGTCGCCGGCGAGTTCGAGGACTTCGCGGAAGGAGTCCTCGATGGTCCGGACGGCGTTGGTCAACTGGTGCAGCCATGCGCCCCAGAATTGGGGGATGGTCGGGACCTGGCGGGTTTCGCGGATCTCGCGGAGCACGTCCTTCTTGTGCGAGGCCATGTCGAAGCCGCGCAGCATGGCGGCGCCGACGTCGCTGAGGTTGATGCGGTCGTTCAGGTCGAACCGGGCGATGTCGCGGCGGATGTTGCGCTCAGCGCCGCTCTTGGTGGTCACGGTGACGCATTCCTGGATGGTCAAGGCGCCGGTCACGATGCCGGCGCCGGCGGCCATATCGAGCAGCGTGGTGGCGACGGCGGGATTGCGGACGGCGACCGGCGGGGTGGCTTCGTGGAGGCGGATTCGCGCGGGTCCGGAGATGCCGACCCACGTGCCGCTGGGGAGTTCCGTCATCGAGAAAAACTTGGAGACGATGCCTTCCATCTCGCGGTCTTCCAGCTTTTCGATTTCGCTTTCCTTGAAGCGTCTGGCCTCGTCGGCGCGCTTGGCGAATTCTTCACGGAACTGGGTGTTTTCGTAGAGCTGATTGAGGATGGTTTCCGTCCAGCTGGAGACCGGATAGCTCCAGGCGACGGGGACGATCTCCGCGCCGAGCCGGCTGAGGCTGACGATGATCGCGTGGATCTGCTTCTTGTTCGTGCTTTCGATGTAGGCGCGGCCCTGGTTGAAGTCGAGCAGGACAGGCACCTGCGTGCGAGAGACGGCGGTGGCGTCGAGTGTCTTTTCATCGACGGTGCGTTTGTCGGTGGCCTGGAGGAACTTGTACGGGCGCTCCAGCATGACGTAGGAACTCTGCTCCTTGATGGAGGGCAGGTCGCTGGCCTTCTTCCACTCGTTGGTGACGGCCCACAGGCCGAACCAGGGGAGTTGGGGGTGGATCTGGAACGCTTCGACGCCGCGGCCGTAGCCGGGGCCATCGAGGATTTCGGCGGGCAGGGCGGTAGCGGCGCCGTCCTCCTGTTCGGCGATGGCGTGGCGGGCCAGTTCGGTCTGCTGGTCGAGGGTGAGTTCCTGTTCCTCGTCCAGGCGGGGCGCGTTGTAGGGATTGATGCCGGTGGCGTCGCTGCCGTAGAGGCGGGCGACCGCGGAGGCGGCGAGCTGCGAGGCGACCGCCATGCGGGTGGGATCCGCGAGAGTGATCGAGAAGGACTCCAGTGACTCTTTTCCGAGACCGACGATCGCCCAGTTACCACGTCCAAACATTCTTTACTCCTACAATTCTGACTGCGGGATTCGCTCCGGGTTCCCGCGCAAGATGGGCCTGGAACTCAATCGCGGCGGATCCCGCTCGCGGGGCTCCCGGTATCAGGGGAGCCAGCTGACAGCGTCCGGCCGCCGATTCACGGCTCCGGCGCAGAACCTCTATGATAGCGTTCCGTGGCGGTTCAGTTCCGCGGGCCGGCGTTGGAGGGGGACGGTTTCTTCGATTCACGCGCGGGCAGCGAATGCCGGAGCGGGGCCGCGTACGGATTGGCCCGGGCGCCTGCCGCTCCGTGGGCTCCGATCAACCACTATGATTGAGAGGGCGCCCCCGATTCGCACGTTTCGAAGTGGAGAATGTTGGAGGTGCGCAGGTGCCGGCGAACGATAGAGGAACGGGCGGGAGTTCAGACAGGGAGGCTGTCAACGAAATCGCGCGGTGGAAAGTTCGCGTTGGAAGGAATGGCTCCCCGAGAGAGTGGCTTTCCGACCAAGTCTCTTTATCCACCTTCAGCAATAAGCCAAGAGTATTGGGAGGGGGCGATAGGCGAGCATGAGCGAGCAATTGTTGGACAACAGGGCTGGGCTCTAAAGCTTCCTGCCCTGCGGCCCGCCGCCTGATGGCGGAGACGGGCTCCATTCCGTCCAGTCCTTTTTCGTTCTCTCGCCGATAGGGTAAGATTACATGACAGTTCTACCGGCACCTGAATAGTGTCAGCAATCACGCCAGAATAAAGGGCAATCATCATCCCAACCGCGTACACCGAAAGAGAGACTTCTAAGTTGAGAATATTGGTCCTTCTGAAGCTCTGCCTTCTGGCAGCCATGTCCGTCTTTCCCCAAACGGACTTCACCTTCTCCGATGGCGGCCGTAAAGCCGTCTACCAGTTCGCCGAAACAGAACTGTTCAGCCGCGGTGCCGCTGTCGAATCCGCCCGCTCCAGTGCTGACTGGGCCGGTGGAAAACTCTACACCTTCGCCACCTCCGCCGCCGCGAAAAAGGTCCGCGGCACCCGCGCCAACCGCGAAGCCCTCGCACCCGTTTTCTACGACAAGGCCGATCTCCCCACCGCCGCCGCCCTCGCTGCTTTCTCCCCCGAAGCGCGTGCCAAACGCGTCGAACCCGCCCGCCGCCTCATGACAGCCAAGCTCCTCGTCCACATGGATGACGCCCGCTTCGCCGCTCTAGCCCCCACCAAACCCGTCTCCCGCGAAAAGAGCCTCCTCGACGGCTGGATCCTCGTCACCTATCCCGACGCTTTCGCCGTCCTCGACGCCGCCGTCTGGATGAGCCAGCAGGGTACCTGGGAATTCACCCCCGTCTTCGCCCGTCAAGTCGCCAAACGTCAGGCCCTCAAACGCGAAGTCAACGACACCCTCTACCCCAACCAGTGGCACCTCAACGACGCCGCCCCCCGCCACCTCAACATGAAGGACACGTGGGACACCGTCACCGGCAAAGGCATCAACATCGCCGTCGTCGATGACGGCCTCGAAGTCGGCCACGAGGACCTTTCTTCTTCCACCTACGCCCTCTCCACCAACTATCACCGCAACTTTAACGAGGGTCCGCCCACCGACCCGTCCCCCCTTAAAGCCTCCGAAAGCCACGGGACCAAGTGTGCCGGTCTCGCCGCCGCCACCGGCTTTAATAATATCGGCGTTGCCGGCGTTGCCCCCGAAGCCATGATGATGGGCCTCCGCCTCATCGCCGGGGCCAGTTCCGAAGACGATTCGGCCACCGCCATGGCCTGGCAGCCCGACGGCATCCTCACCCACGTCTCCAGCAACAGCTGGGGCGCCACCGACGACGGTAAAGCCTCCGGCCGCGATAGCGCGCTCAAAAAGGCGGGCATGATCCAGGCCGCCACCAAGAACCGCGGTGGCCGCGGCACCATCATTGTCGTTTCCGGCGGCAACGGTCGCGACGCCGGTGACGATTCCAGCTACGATGAATTTTCTAGCTCCCGCTACGCCATCGGCGTCGGAGCCGTCGGCAACGACGGCACCCAGAGCTCCTTCTCCGAAAATGGCCTCAACATCGCCATTTCCGCCTTCGGCGGCGAATTCCAGCCCCCGAACGTCACCTGGACCACCGATAACTCCGGTGCCGACGCCGACGCCGCCAAGCGCGAAAACTTCCCCGGTACCAAGGCCCCCATCAACTATACCGACGCCATGAACGGCGCCTCCGCCGCCGCCCCCCAAGTGGCCGGCGCAGCCGCCCTTATGCTCCAGGCCAACCCCACCCTCGGCTATCGCGACGTCAAGGAGATCCTAATCAAGACCGCGAACAAGGAAGGGCTCACCGGCTCCGACACCGACGGCTTCGTGAAGAACGCCGGCGGCTACAGCTTCAGCCACTCCTTCGGCGCCGGACTGCTCAATGTCTCGGCCGCCGTTGCCGCCGCTAAGGATTGGACCAACCTCGGCCAGCTCTTCTTCGCCGAAGGCGCGGGCGACGGTGGAGCCATCGGCGACGACGCCACGCCCGCCGTCGTAATTTTTGATATGTCGACCTCCCGCCTCCGCGTCGAACACGTCGAAGTCACAGTCAACGTGAAGCACGCCCACCGCGGCGATGTCGGCTTTGTCATCCAGTCGCCCAGCGGCATGCGCGCCATCGCCAATAACCGTCCTCCCGATGATGGCGCCGACTTCTCCGAATACACCTTCACTACGCCTCGCTTCTGGGGCGAGACCGCCACCGGCACCTGGCGCGTCGCCGCCCTCGACGTCGTTCCCAACGGCGTCAAAGGCACCTTCGTCGACGCCAAGATCCG
>CAYMTH010000415.1:0-5177 GCA_964393235.1 uncultured Solibacteraceae bacterium
GGCCGAGCAGCGAAGGATCTTCGACCGCTTCTATCGCGGCGAAGCGGCCCGCGCCGGCGGCATGAAGGGAACCGGCATCGGCCTCGCGATGGTGCGGGAGGTGATGGCGGGGCATGGCGGGCGGGTGCGCGTGGAAAGCGAAGTGGGAAAGGGCAGTACCTTCAAGTTGGAGCTGCCGCTGGGGAGAGAGGCATGAGCCGGATTCTGGTAGTGGAAGACGAACCCGCGATCGCGTTCGGGCTGGAGGCCGACCTCGCGGCGGAGGGATATGCGGTCACCGTCGCCGTCGACGGGAACGAGGGGCTGGCGCTGGCGCGCGAGGGCGGGTTCGATCTGATTCTGCTCGACGTGATGCTGCCCGGCCGCGATGGGTTCGCCGTATGCCGGGAACTGCGTCGCGGCGGGTTGACGACGCCGATCCTGTTTCTCACCGCGCGGGGACAGGAGGCCGAGAAGGTCGTCGGGCTCGACCTCGGCGCCGACGATTACGTGACCAAGCCGTTCAGCCCGATGGAACTGCGGGCGCGCATCCGGGCGTTGCTGCGCCGGGGCGGGACCGGGGCGGCGGAGGTCGAGCGGTTCTGCGACGTTGAGTTCGACGCCGCCCGCGGCGAGGTGCGGCGTGCCGGCCGCGCGCTCGAAGTGACCCCGACGGAGTTTAAGATCCTCGGCGCGTTCGTGAAGAACCGCGGGCGGGTGTTGAGCCGGGACCGGCTGATCGATCTGGCCTGGGGCGCGGGCACCTACGTCAGCGAGCGGGCAGTGGACAACTATATCGTTTCGCTGCGCAAGAAGCTGGAGCCGGACCCCGCGGCGCCTCGTTTTCTGGTGAACGTGCGCGGGCAGGGCTACCGCTTCGACGGCTGATCGTGACGAAACCGTGACAGAACCCTGGACAGGATCTGTACAGACCGCGGGCAGGATAGGAAACATGCGATACCTCTTGGTGCTGATGCTGGCGGGCGCGCTGCTGGGGCAGCGGGCGGAAACGCTGCTGCAGGCGGCGGTGAAGAAGGAGACGGTGGACGGCGATCTGGCCGGGGCCATCGGCGAGTACAAGAAGGCTCTCTCCGCGGCGAAGGGGGACCGGGCGGTGGCGGCGAAGGCGCTGTACGGAATGGCGCAGTGCTACCGCAAGCAGGGCGACGCGCAGGCCCGCGTGGCGCTCGAACGCGTGGTGCGCGAGTACGGCGACCAGCCGGTGGCCGGGCAGGCGCGGTTGCAGTTGTCTGTGTTGACGGCGGAGACGCGGCCCGGCGGCATCCGGCTGCAGAAGCTGTTCGACGGCGACGAATACGGCTGTTCGTCGGTGAGCGCGAATGGCAGGATGCTCGGCTGCGCGCTCGGCTACACGAAGGAAGCCGCGGTGTACGACACCGTGACCGGCCGGTTCCGTGTGCTGACCGAACTGCGGAAGGAGACGCCGGCGAACCGGCACGTGGGGACGTTTGCGATCTCGCCGGACGGGAAGTGGCTGGCATTTCACACCTACCGCTCGGGCGGCGTGATGAGTGAGTTGCAGGTGGTTCCGGCCGACGGTTCCGGCGGGACGAAGACCGTCTATCGCGATCCGCAAGGGCAGTGGATCGATGTGCACGCGTGGACGCCGGATGGGCGGGAGATCCTGTTCAGCGTCCTGCCGGCGGCGCCGGGCGGGCCAGTGCCGGTGATGACCGTCCCGGCGGCGGGCGGCGCGGCCCGGCAACTGCGCACGGTGCCCGTGCGGCCGCAATGGCTGCACACGGCTTACTCGCCGGACGGGAAATGGATCGCAGTAAAGCAGCCGAAAGGAATTCAGATCTGGAACGCGGCGGGCGAAGCGTCGGCGCTCGGCGCGACGGGCGGCATGCGGATCGTGAAGACGCGCGTGGCGAACAACATGGACTACGGATGCTCATCGGTGTCGGCCGACGGACGGCTGCTGGGGTGTGCGCTCCGGTTTGTCGATGAGGCCGCGGTCTACGACATCCCGGCCGGGCAGATGCGCGTGTTGACCGAGTTCCGGAAAGCTCCGCCCGCCGAGCGGCGGTTCATCAACACCTACGCGGTCTCGCCGGACGGAAAGTGGATGGCCTTCCACAACTATCGCGACGGCGCGAAGGCGAACGAGATCTCGATCATCGCCACGGACGGCGCGGGTGGCGTGCGGACGGTCTACAAACATCCGGAAGACCGCTGGCTGGATCTGCACGGGTGGACGCCGGACAGCCGGGAGGTCGTGCTTACGGTGGCGGCGAACCGGGTGGGCGGGCCGCGGATATTGACGGTAGCGGCGATCGCCGGCGGGACATCGCGCGCCGTGCGGGAGCACCGGTCGGACTTGCAGCATTCGTTCACGCCGGTATCGCCGGATGGAAAGTGGATCGCGGTGGTCAACGGTGAGAACGTCGAACTGTGGCCGATGGATGGGAGCGCAACGACGGTCAAGGTGGGCCCGGCGATAGATATGGACGCGGTTGCGGGATGGACGCCGGACGGAAAGTCGCTGCTGCTGATCGCCTCCGACGGGCACCGGGGCGACCTGGTGCAGTACCCGATCGTCGACGGGCGCCCGGCCGGCACGCCGCGCCGGATCCGGACCGGCGCGGAGGGCCTGGGCAGTTCCAAGGGGATCGACGCCAGCGGGACGCTGCACTTCTCGGCCTCCTTCCCGGACTCGGACATCTTCGGGCTTCCGTTCGATACGAAGACCGGCAGCGCGGCCGGACCGGAGGTGCTGCTCTCGACGCGCGTGCCACGCCGGCAGGCATTCGGCGCCTGGTCGCCCGACGGGAAGACCTTTTCGTCGTGGACGTTTCACTCCTACCACAACATGTCGATCCAGCGGCCGCAGCTCATCTTGAAACCGCTCGGCGGCGGACCGGAGACGATCGTTACGCCGGAACGGCACTTCGACCCGTACTCGCTCCCGGTATGGGACCGGGACGGCAAGAGTCTGCTGGTGATCATTCCCGGCGATGAAACGGGTCAGAAGCGGGTTGCGCGCGTGGACCCCGTCACCGGGAAGTTCGAGGCGGTGACGCGGGCCGTGCCGGCGAGGAACATCGGCTACACGCCGGCGTTTTCGCCGGATCTGAGATACCTCTACCAGCGCGGACAGGACCAGGGGTTAGTGCGGGTGGACGTGCGGACCGGAGAGACGAAGTCGTTCTATTCATCGACGGGACGCGCGGCGGTTCGCGGGCCCGCAGTGTCGCCGGACGGGAAAACCGTTGCTTTCTTTGCGAACCCGGAGGGCAAACGTCTACTGTGCCTGATGGACGCGGAGACCGGCGCCGTGCGCAATGTGGAGATGGAGGCCGAAGGCGGCTGGGGCGCCTGGGCGATTGCCTTCTCACCGGATTCGCGCTGGGTGGTCTGGACGAAGTTCGGCGATCATCGATCCGACGTGCGGATTGTCCCGGCGGACGGCAGCGCTCCGCAGCGCGTGCTGGTGCCGGAGGGGATCGGCATGTGGAAGCACCTGTCCTTCTCGCCCGACGGCAAGATGCTCTCGTTCACACGCGACGTCTACTCGGCCGACATGTGGTCGCTGACGGGATTCCTGGGAGGCGCGAAATGAAGGGGCTCCTTTGGCTGTTGGGGTTGGCGGCGCTCGGCGCGGCGCTGCCGGAGTCGTTCGACGTGAAGGGCGGCTACCTGTGGAAGGCGCGCGCGCCGATGGGGAAGTCGTCGCCGGTCGTGTCCGGCGGCCGCGTGTTCCTCACTGGACTCGAGGGGAAGCAGTTGCTGACGCTCTGCTACGACTTGAAGACCGGCAAAGAGCTCTGGCGCCGCGGCGTGGAGCAGGTGCGCGAAGAGAAGCGGAACCGGATGAACCATCCGGCCGCGCCGACACCGGTGACCGACGGCAAGGCGGTCTACTCGTTCTTCGCCGACTTCGGCCTGGTGGCGTACACGGTGGGCGGCGACGAGTTGTGGCGCGTGCCGCTCGGGCCGTTTGAGAACGAGCACGGCATGGCTGCCTCGCCGGCGCTGGGAGCGGACGCGGTGTTCGTGCAGGCCGACGTCGCCAACGGTGCGTTTCTCGCCGCGTTCGACAAGAAGAGCGGCAAAGAGAAGTGGCGGCGGAAGCGGCGGAGCACCATCGGCGCCTATGCCAGCCCGGCCGTGGCGCGGATCGGCGGGGGGCCGGAGGTGGTGATCACTTCGGGGCCGTTCGAACTGGCGGCCTGGCGAACGACGGACGGAGAGAAGCTGTG
Organism: uncultured Solibacteraceae bacterium; assembly: GCA_964393235.1. Classification (GTDB taxonomy): domain Bacteria; phylum Acidobacteriota; class Terriglobia; order Bryobacterales; family Bryobacteraceae. The sequence continues at coordinate 4,203 of CAYMTH010000415.1, forward strand.
GTGGGTGACGGGCGTGCCGTTCCAGCCGAAGTCGGCGCCGGTAGTGGCCGGGGACGTTGTGTATATGAATTCGAACGGGATCGCGCTGCCGTGGCCGGACTACGCGGGGCTGGTGAAACAGTTCGACAAGAACGGCGACGGGAAGGTGGCCGCCGGCGAGGTGGACCGGTTCTTCTACGTCAAGGCCAATTACGCGATGCTCGATGAGAACCGGAGCGGGATGTTGGATGCGGAGGAGTGGGACCCGCTGGTGAAGGGCGACAACGCGGTGCTGGCGGTAAAGATCAAGGGCACGGGGGATCAGACGGCGAACGTGCTGTGGAAGTACCGGAAGTCGCTGCCGGAGACGCCGCGCCCGCTCGTTGTCGATGGCCTGGTCTACATGGTGCGCGACGGCGGCATCTTCACGGCCCTCGACGCGGCGACCGGGGAGGTGGCGAAGCAGGGCCGGCTGCGGAACGCGATCGACCAGTATTTTGCCTCGCCCGTGTCCGGAGATGGCAAGGTGTATGTGTCTTCGGCGGCGGGGACGCTGACCGTGCTGAAGGGCGGCCGCGACTGGGAGATTCTTTCGACCAGCGACTTCGACGAAGGCCTGTGGGCGACGCCCGCCGTGGCCGGATCCGACATAATCGTGCGGGCCGGCGAGACGCTCTACTGTTTCCGCGGCGGGGCCGCGCGAACCGTCAGCCGTGCGGCGGAACCCCTGGACGTGGCGCAGTTCGCGCGCCTCGCCGGGAAGTACCGCGTGCGGCCGGGCAACGAGTTGACCGTTGCCGTCGAGGACGGGATGGTCGTGGTGAACTGGTTCCGGTCGGTAATCCAACTCAAACCATTGGGCGGCCTGGAGTTCCGGACCAAGCAGGCCGTGCCCGGGACCGTGCGGTTCGTCGAAGACGGCGGCGCGGTAAAGCGGATGGAGATGGAGACGCAGGGCGGGAAGATGGCGGCCGAACGGCTGGAATAGAATTTTAC
>CAYMTH010000416.1:0-5172 GCA_964393235.1 uncultured Solibacteraceae bacterium
CACGGGCTGATACTGGGCCATGAGTTCGTGCACGAGGACGACGAACTCGCGACGGCTTTCCATGGCGGTGACGGCTTCGTCGGGGGGGAGGAGATCGGCGAGGGTGGTGGCGTGTTCGCCGGTTTTGAGGGAGTTCAGGCGCGAGCGGTCCTTGCCTTCCTGGGTGACGGGACCTTTGGACTTGGCGCCGTTTTCGCGGGCGATGCGGGCGCGTTCTTCGGGGGTTAGGGGCATAACTATTCCTTTCCTGGGGCTGAAATGGGAATGGCCCGCGTCCGGGTGGGCGCAGGCCATTCTGGTTTCAGGGTACAAGAGGGGAATGAGTCAATCGTTCAGTTGTGAAATGGATGTTGTTGATTTCGAGGGAAATATAAATATCGAACGCGCGTGAACGGCGATTTGGAGGGGTTCGGTTGCGGCGGTCAGAAGTTGAACCGCAGCACCACCTGAATCTGCCGGGGGTAGTTCGCGGTGGCGGTGATCTGGCCGAACGCGAGACTGAACTGATCCGTACTCGGGGCCCCCAGCAGCGGCGTGTTGAAGGCGTTGAGGCCCTCGCCGCGCAGTTGCAGTTCCTTGCTCTTTTCGCCGAGTCTCCACCGCTTATTGATCGACAGGTCGACGTTGTTCATCGCCTGCTGGCGAAGATTGGCGAACCGGAACGGCCAGGTACGGTAGTGGTACGACGCCGGGCGCTGGGCGGCGTTGCGTGAGAAACCAGCGCCGGTGTTGAACCACTCGTCCACCGTGCGGGGACCTTTCGCAATGTCCTCGCCAACACCGGAGAAGACTGCGTCGCCCCAGTTCAACGGGCGGCCGGACTGGTACAGGTAAATGGTCGACAACTGCCAGCCGCCGGCGACCCAATCGACCATCTTCGGCGCCCGGCGGAGCCAGCGGGCCCGGCGGCCGAAGGGCAGTTCGTAAATCACCGCGAGCGTCAGACGGTGACGGCGGTCGGCGGCGGAGATGGACTCATACGGCATGTCGTCGGCCGGGTTCAGATACCCGAGGGCTTCCATGTTCTTCGCCCAGGTATAGGAGCCGTTCAGGCCGAGTTGGCGGGAGAACTGCCGGGTGGCGCGGATCTGCAGGGAGTGATACCAGGAGTAGCCCTGGAAGTTGCTGGTGTTGACGGCGGCGAAGTGGGGGAAGGGTTTGAGGAGATTCTCGCGCAGGATGGTGTTGTTGGTGCCAATGGCGCCGGAGATGCCGGGGATGCGCGCGAAGGGATTGGGGACGTTGGCGCCGAGATAGTTAACCCGTTCCTGGTCGAAGACCGGGGAGCGGGAGAGAAGGTCGTTGCCGACGACATTCAAGTCGCGGGCGACTTCGATGGCGGTTCCCCGGTTGCCTACATAGGCGACTTCGAGGACGCCGGCTTTGCCGAACTGGCGCTGGATGCTCGCCTGCCAGCGCTGGTTGTAGGAGGCTTTCGGGTTCGGGGAGAAGTAGGTGATGGAATTGCCGACGTCGGTCATGGTTCCGAGGGTGTTGCCGACGGGTTCGAGGATGCCGTCCGGGAAGGGATTGGAGAGGGCGCCGATGAAGGTGAGTCCGCTGTCGCGGGTGGGGACGAGGTTGGTGGTGCGTTCGTAGCCGTTCTGCAGAACGTCGGCGCGGCGGAGGCCGAGGCCGGAAAAGTAGATGCCGTAGCCGCCGCGAAACACGGTCTGTTTTTTGAGGGTGTAGGCGAGGCCGAAGCGGGGCATGAAGTTGTCCTTGTCGCGGGCCCAGAGTTCGCGGGAGCGGCCGCCGGCGCCGGCGAAGAGCAGTCCACCGCGGACGGCGAAGGCCGATGGGGGCAGCTCGAGGGTCGGGTTGGCGGCATAGGAGGCGGCATAGGCGGCGCGGGCGGCGGCGCTGACGGGGAGTTCGGCGGTGGCGTCGAAATCGCGGATACTGCGGTCGAAGCGTTCGGTGAGGGGGCCTTCGAGTTCGTACCGGAGGCCGATGGTGAGGGTCAGGTTGCGGCGGAGGCGCCAGTTGTCCTGGACGTAGCCGGCCCAGAGCGTCGACTGTTCGGCCATGTCGCCGTTGCGCACGATGGAACTGGAGGCGGCCGGGAGGCCGAGCAGGAAGGCGGCGAAGCCCTGGCCGATGGGGGCGGCGACGGAGTTATCGAGCGGGCCGCGGGTCCAGGTGGAGTCGAAGACGAAGTTGCCGGAGCGGGTGGTGTTGCCGTTGTAGCGGCTCTGGCGGTAGGCGCGGGTTTCCATGCCGAAGTCGAAGTTGTGTGTGCCGCGGAGACGGTTGAATGCGAGGACGAGGGAGTGGGTATCCATGAAGCGGGCCTCGCCGGCGTTGACGGTGGAGAAGTAGCCGTTGATGTTGAAGAGGGGGAACTCGCGGAGGTCGGGGCTGATGAGATCGTTGAAGCGGGCGGGGAAGCCGAGGGTGGTGAGGTCGAAGTTGCGGCCGCGGAGGGGGGTGGTTTCACGGGTGAAGCGGGTGTAGCCGTAGCGGATGTTGAGGACGAGGGTGGGGGAGAAGGCGTGGACGTCGTCGACGGAGAAGCCTTTGGGCCGGTAGTTTTCGCGGAGGCCGGTGGCGCGGGTTTCGAAGAAGTCGTTGCGGCGGGTATCGCGTTCGTACATGTTGGCGCGGACGAAGAGGCGGTTGGCGGAGGAGATGTTGTGGTCGACGCGCCAGGTATGGGTGTAGTAGTCGGCGATTTCGGGGCTGGTTGGCCGGGGGTAGTTGTTGCGGCGGTCGGCGGTGGTGCCGCCGTTGAAGGGCAGGGGGAAGTAGTCCAAGACCTTGCGGGCGACGGGATCGATCATGCTGGCGGGGATGACGTTGCCGGGGAAGGGATCCTGCTGATAGCGGGTGGAGCTATTTTCGGCGCGGCGGCGGGTGAAGGGGTTGTAGACCTGAAAGTTGGCGCCGACGGCGAGGAGTTCGGAGAAATCGCCGCCGCGCATGGGCGCGGTGGGGACGGTGAGGGTGGTGCCGCCGCGGGGGCGGCTGTCCTTCAGCTGTTCGTAGGCCCACATGAAGAATGTCTTGTTGCGGCCGTCGTAGAGTTTTGGGAGGCGGACGGGGCCGCTGAGGGAGCCGCTCCAGCGGTCGTACTCGAAATCGCCGCGGCCGATGCCGGCGCGGTTGGCGAAGAAGTCATTGGCCATCCACTGCGGGCGCATTTTGGTGTAGGTGGCGTTGCCGTGCCATTTGTTGGTGCCGGACTTGAGGCTGATGTTGACGAGTCCGCCGGAGGTCTGGCCGGTCCGGGCGTCGAAGGAGCTGGTTTCGACGCGGACCTCGCCGATGGCGTCGACCGGGGGGACGTAGCCGGCGGCGACTCGGCCGTTGGCGCCTTTGGAGGTATTGGATACGCCGTCGAGGGTAATGTCGGTGGTGCCGCTGGTGGAGCCGGACATGGAGTAGTCGACGATGTGCGTCGGTTCGTAGGGCCGGTTCAGTTTGGGATCGCCTTCGAAGGTGGTGCCGGGGCCGAGGGCGATGAGGGCGTAGGGATTGCCGTGGGCGATGGGCAGTTCGGTGAGTTCGCGGGAGCTGATGACGACGCCGAGGCTGGCGCTGGCCGATTCGACGAGGGGCGCTGAATCGGTGACATCGACCGACTGGGTGACGTCGCCGATTTCGAGCGGGATATCGACGCGGAGGTTGTCGTTGACGGAGAGGTTGATGCCGCGGCGGGTGAACTTTTTGAAGCCCGGGGATTCGGCGAAGATCTGGTAGGCGCCGGGGAGGAGAAGGGGTGCGGCGTAGGCGCCCTGTTCGTTGGAGACGAGGAAGGTGTCGATGCCGGTTTCGACGTTGCGGATGGTGACTTTAACGCCGGCGACGCCGTGGTTTTGCGGGTCGCTGACGCGTCCGGCGATGGTGCCTCGAGAGTCTTGCGCCAGACAGGCGGCGATGGCAAAGAACAAAACGACGGTCGTGCGAATCACGGTGCGGTCTCCCGAAACAAGTGCTGACAAGGGTATCACCGGGGCGCGGGCCGCGCCAAGCGGAACTCTTCGCTCGTTGGCCAGGGCGAGAATTTATCCGCCTCAGTTGGTGCGCGCGCGCGGGAGAGTTTCGTCTCAACTTTTCTATGGTTATGCGAGATGACCTGGTGTGTACTCCAGGCAAATCGAGGACACAATATGGCAAGCCCAGTAGTTGTGAGCTTCACAAACCATACTTGGGATGCTCAGGCGGTTGCACACGGCCATCGTGGTCCCATGCTCCATGTTCAGACCGAACTGAGTGCTTACCTTGAGACTGTTCGCGCGGGGCAAGCGTTGGGACTGCCAAACGTTGGGCCGTGCGGCGGATCTCCGTTCTGGGATGCTTCTTGGAGGCGGGTTGATCAGCAGACTCGGCCGCCTCAAGAGATCTTCAAGTTCCTCCTCCAGTCGCCTCCCTACGGACCGAAGAACTTCAAGACGGCCTACACGCGGTAAGGGGTGACTCATGAAACCGTTGCTGCTCACAATTATTTTTTTCGGAATCGCGCTTCATGCCCAGGAACCTGCCACGGTTGTAAGCGCTGCGGCGCCGGGCTATCCCCGCGCAGTCGTTGCCCCCGAGGGTGAGGTTGCTGTCGGGTTGGACGTGGCGTCAGATGGAGGTGTCCGCAAAGCCCAAGCGCAGTCTGGTCCCCCACAACTGCGATTCGTTGCCGAGACCGCAGCACGGCAATGGCGTTTCGCCGCGAACGGACCAGACAAGGTACGAATAGTCTTCGCCTTCATTCTCCAGGAAGGGATTGGTGACCCGCCGTCAGTTGGCAGCATCTTCAAGGCCCCGAACCGAATGGAGATTTTTGCCATGAAGCGCGAGGTAGTCGTGATCTCGGATCCACCCGTTGGCGTGATCAAGAAACCGAAGAAGGGTGCTAAGCCGAAGAACCAGTTCTTGGAGCACGAAGCAGGTCATGCCGTCATCCGAGAGCCTTAGCTTAGGTCGCCGGTTATACGGAGTAACCATGCAGAATCAACAGGTTGCCGGCGCGTATAACCATCGCGAGTTGAGCGAAGCGCCGGAAACGGCGCAAGCCACTCAACACGAGGATGTGATCGCAGGCGGCTTGGAGTTCGCCATGGTGCGGGCGCGCCAGCATGACGCACTGCTTCGCGCCTCTCTCGAGTGGTTGCGGGATGGGGCCGATAACGGGCAGCGGAACGGCAAGTTCACCGTGGACGAGAAAGGGCAGATTAACCG
>CAYMTH010000417.1:0-5164 GCA_964393235.1 uncultured Solibacteraceae bacterium
GTGGGTTGCCCCGGCGGCCACGCTCGGTACGGTGATCAACGTCACCGGCGGCGCGAGCGACCTGGTTCTCGACAGCAACCGGAATCTGCTGTACCTGGTCCGGTCGGTGCCCTATAACCGGATCGACGTTTTTTCGACGACGCAGCGCCGCATCATCGCCTCGGTCCCCACCGACGCCAACCCGCTGGCGGCGGCGCTTTCGCCCGACGGGAACACGCTCTACATCACCTGCCACGACGCCTCGTCGATCAACATAATGGATACGCGCCCGGCGACGCCGGCGATCGTTTCCAAGGTCAGCCTGCCGGCGCGGCCGGAGGGGATCGCGGTGGGCGGCGACGGGCGGGTGCTGATCACGACGATCGGCTCCGGGGCGGGGAACCTGCTGAACACGCTGCTGGTCTACGATCCGGCGGCGACCGACATCGGCTCGACGCTTTCCACCGTGCCGGTGGCGCCGCCGCCGCCGCTGCCGCCCGTGTTGCCCGCGCCTTCCGGCCGCACGTTCCTGGCCAACCGCAGCCAGTTGATCGCCACGCGCGACGGGTCGCGGATTATCGGATTAAACGCCTACCAGGCGCAGAACCGCGTTGTGTTCGTCTACGAGTCGGCGTCGCGGTCGGTGCTGCGGAGCCGCATTGTCGGTGACTTGTCGACGGTCCTTTCGGTGGCCCCGGACGGTTCGCGGTTCATGGTTGGGCTGCGCCTGTTTGAAACGGAGACGCTGGCCGTGCTGGCGCAACAGAACGCGGCCAACGCGCCGTTCCCGCTCTCGGTGAACATCACCGCCGCCGGCTTCGCGCAGGTGGGCCAGCAGTTCAACCTGCAGCAGAACCAGGGTGGCAGCGTGTTTGCGCCGGACGGCAATACGGTTTACTCGGCCTTCAATATCGCGCCGGTGCAGAACCCGCCGGCCCGTGCGAACGTCACGCAACTCCTTATCAATGACGCCGAGAATCTGTTGATCCAGGACGGCCTGCAGTTGCCGGAGAACCTCGCGGGCAAGATGGTCATCTCGCCCGACGGCGGGACGATCTACGCGCTGTCCGAATCCGGCTTCACCATCATTCCGTTAAACGAAGTGGCGCGCAACCCGGTGCTGCAGCCGTCGTCGGGCGTCGTGCTCCTGGCGTCGGACCAGTGCAATTCGGTGCCGGAAGGAACGCGGACGCGGATCGACGTTGTGAACCAGAGTCGCGTGCAGACGCCGGTGACGGTGACCGCGACGCTGGTGCAATCGCTGGGCGGCGTGGCCGTTCCGGGACTGGGCGGCGGGGCGGGCCCGGGCGGCGGCATCCCCGGCGGTGGTGGCATCATCATCGTCCCGCCGATCGCTCCCATCCCCGGCGTCCCGACGATCCCGGGCCTGACCAATCCGCAGCAGGTGACGCAGCAGACGGCCCCGTCGCTCCGTGTTGTCCGTGAAGGCCCCAACACGGCCTTCGACATCAACTACAACTTCATCAACTCGCGCGGCATCGGCACTCCGGCGGCGCACGATTTTCTGATCACGTCGCCGCAGGCCGTCAACCTGCCGGCCAGCATCCGCGTCTTCCAGAACTCGCGAAACACCGAGTCGCGCGGCGACCTGATCCCGGTGCAGACCGGCATCTCGCCGGCCGAGGCGCTCACCGATATGGTTGCCGACCCCTCGCGCAACCGGCTCTACATCTCCAACTCCGGCATGAACCGTGTCGAGGTTTTCGACACGAGGGCCAGGCGCTTTCTGGCGCCGATCAAGGTCGGCCAGCTCCCGCGGTCGCTCGCGATGACGCCCGATGGATCGACGCTTTACGTCGCCAACTCCGGCGGGGAATCGATTTCGATCATCGACCTCGACCGGCTGCGAGTCTCCGGGCGTGTGAAGTTCCCGGCCATTCCGTTCAACGGCGCCACCGCGGTCATCACGCCGTCGATCATCGCGGCCACGCAGAACGGCCTGCAGATCGTGATGAGCAACGGCACGCTCTGGCGCGTGATCGGCGACGAAGCCGTACCCCGCCGTACGAGCGCCGTCATCGGCGCCGCGACCGTGCCCGCTCCGCGGACCGCGGCGGCGACGCCCAACGGCGAGTACATGATCCTGCTCGCCGGCAACGGCAACGCCTATCTTTACGATTCGCTCGTCGACGATTTCGTCGCGGCCCGCCAGGTGGCCCCCGCGCCCATCCAGGGCTTCTTTGGCCCCGTCAGCGCCGGGCCTCGCGGCCAGTACTTCCTGGTCAACGACATTGTGCTGTACCAGAGCCTCTCCCCGATCGCCGGTTCCGGCGGTACCGGTGGGGCGACCCGCCCGGGCGGGACCACGACGCGTCCGGTGGCGGGCGTCTTCGCGGCGTCGGGCGCGGTTTATGCGAAGTTCTCCCAGCCCGTGCGCGCCAATGCCAACGCGGTGATTACCGACGCGCCAACCATCGAACTCGTCAACGCCGCCACCGGCGCCACCACCCGCACGATCGCCGCCCTCGAGGGGCCGGTCTCTTCGGTGGTGGGCACCGGACGGGCCAATATCGACGGGCGCACGATCGCCGTCGACGCCAACCTCGAGAACGCCTACGCCCTCACGGCTTCGGGCCTGACGATCATCCCGCTCGCGGCGGCTGCCGCCACCGACCGTCCGCAGGTGCCGGCGGCCGGCGTCGTCAACGTCGGCAACTACACCTCGGCGGCCGCGCCGAACAGCCTCATTTCGATCTTCGGCCAAAACCTCGGCGCATCGGCTTCGGCCACGTCCACCCCGCTGCCGCTCACGCTGGGCGGCACCTGCGTCACGATCAATACCTCGCCCATCCCGCTGTTGATGACCTCGCCCGGCCAGATCAACGCGCAGATCCCGCCGGAGCTCGCCGCCGGCCGCTACTCGCTGCTCGTGCGCTCGCTCGACCGCAAGATCTCCTCGCAGGCCGTGCAGGTCACCGTCGCCAAGTACGCTCCCGCGATTCTCGCCGATCCCTCGACGAGGCGCGCCTATGCGTTCCGTCCCAACGGAGAGCCGGTGACGCTCGACCGTCCGGCCAGACGCGATGAACCGCTCGTTCTCTACGCGGTCGGGCTCGGCAACCCGAAGGGCGGCGTCCGCCTGACGTCGGGCACGCCGGCGCCGGCGGACAAACTGGCCGAGTCCGACGACATCGAACTTTACTTCAAGAAAGTGGAGTCGGAGGCGGACAAGACGCGCGGCTTCCGCGTGCAGGAAGAGATGATCGTGGACTGGAGCGGCCTGGTGCCGGGTTACGTCGGGCTGTATCAGATCAACTTCCGCGTTCCGGGCTTTCATGAGAAAGGTCCCAATCTGGAAGTGGTTGTCCGCATCGGCGGGCTCTCCAGTTCGATTACCGGTCCCGTGGTCCCGCTGATCGCCGTCGAATAGGGCCGGCGCGGTATCATGTTTGGGAACGCTTGATATCCCGGTAATCTCATGACGCAAAGACGCTTTTTTGTATTGACCGTTGCCCTGTTGTCCCTCCTTCTCGCTTCCTGCGGCCCGGAGGCCAAAAAGAAGCGCGCCATGGAAGGCGGCGACAAGTATTTCGAAAAGGGGCAGTACAAGCAGGCGCGCCTCATGTACCTCAACGCCGTGAAAGCCGACCCGCGCTTCGGCGACGCCTACTACAAGCTGGCCCTCACGAATCTCCGCCTCGGAAGCGTAACGGAAGCCGCCGGGAATCTGCAGCGCACTGTCGAACTCCTGCCCGAGAATATGGATGCGCACAGCAAGCTGGCCGACATTTATCTGGCGGCCTACTCCGCCAACCCCACGAAATTCAAGAACCTGCTGGCCGACATCCGCGACCTCGCCGCGCGGATGCATAAGCGCGCCAACGGGTCGTACGAAGAGCTTCGACTGCGTGGCTACATCGCGCTGGCCGAGGAGAAAATTCCGGAAGCGCTCGACTTCTTCCGCCAGGCCGACAAAATAAAGCCCGGCCAGCAGTCCCTGCAACTCGCCATCGCCCGCACGATGATCGTTCTGAAGCAGTTCGACGAGGCCAAGGCCTACATCCGCGCCGCTGTCGACAAGGACAAGAACTTCGGCGCCGGCTACGACATTCTTTACGGGCTCGCCCTGGCGGCCAAGAATCCCGACGAGGGCGAGAAGATCCTCATCGAACGCGTGCAGGCTGCGCCGAAGGAAGTGAGCAACCGGCTCCGCCTCGCCGCCCACTATGTCGGCGTGCAGAAAATCGATCAGGCCGAAAATGTTCTGAAAGAGACGATCGCCAAACGCGCGGACTTCGCCAACGCCTATATGGCTGTGGGCGACTTCTACTACCGTCTCCGCAATTTCGACCGCGCCGCCGAAACCTATATTGAAGGCGGCAAGAACGATTCGGCCCGCGCGCGCGACTACGAAAAGCGGCTCATCGAAGTGCGCGTGGCGCAGAACCGCTCCGCCGAGGCGCTCGAAATCTGCGAAAAGATCCTGAAAGAGGATAAGAACGACGCCGAAGCGATCGCCATGCGCGCGTCGTTGTGGCTCTATGCCGGCAAGCCGGAGCAGATCAATAGCGCCATTACGGAGTTGCAGTCGGTCATCGCCAAGATGCCGGATAACTTCGTGCTCCGCTACAACCTCGGCCGCGCGCTCATGTCGAAGGGCGATGTCGACGGCGCGCGGGTGCAGTTCTCCGACGCCATTAAGATCCGTCCCGACTACCTGCCCGCCCGCCTCGCCCTGGCGCAGATTCAGATCGTCCGCGGCGAGTTTGCCGCCGCCCTCGCCGCCGCCTCGGAAATCCTGCAGGTCGACCCGAATAATCAGTTCGCCCGCCTCATCCGCGCCCGCGCCTTCTTCGCGCAGAACAAATTCTCCGAATCCAGGGCCGTGCTCGAAGAGACTCTCAAGCTGAATCCGTCCCAGCGCGACGCCAAGTACCAACTCGGCGTTGTCAATTTCAAGGAAGGGAAGTACAAGGAATCGGAAGCGATCTTCCAGAATCTTTACTCCCTTGACCCGCCCGACATGCGCGGGTTGCTGGGTCTGACGGAAGTCTACGTCGCCCAGAACCAGGACGAACGCGCCCTGAAACTCATCGAAGAGGCCCAGGCGAAGTACCCGAAGGCCACCGGTCTTGATGTCGCCTGGGGCAACATCGCCATCCGCGCGGGTAAGTTCGACGAAGCGATCGCCGCCACAGAGGCGCGCGTGCGGCCCGGTTCGCGT
>CAYMTH010000418.1:0-5157 GCA_964393235.1 uncultured Solibacteraceae bacterium
AGCAGGCGGGCGCGGAACTCGGCGAGGGCGCAACGGTTCCGCCGCCTTCACCGGTTCTTTCTCCTGCGCCGCCGCCGCGCAGACCAATGCCAGCAACATCAGTTGGAATCGCATGCCCCGAACTTCCCAGTCTATCCGCTATCCTGAAAAGAGTCCCACCTCGCAGGAACTTCCACTTTGAAAATCGGTTTTGTCAGCCTCGGCTGCCCCAAGAACCTCGTCGACACCGAGGTCATGATGGGCAATATTTCCACCGCCGGTCACTCCCTTACGAACTCGCCGGAGGACGCCGACGTCATCGTCGTCAACACCTGTAGCTTCATCGACCCGGCCAAGAAAGAATCCATCGACACCATCCTCGAAATGGCCGAGTTCAAACGCACCGGCAAGGCCCAGCGCCTCGTCGTCGCCGGCTGCCTCGTCGAACGCTACCGCAACGAGATCGCCGAAACCCTCCCCGAAGTCGACGCCGTCATCGGCACCAACGAACTCGACAAGGTCGTCGCCATGTGCGAAGGCCTCACCCCGAAAGCCGACGCCGACGCGCCCTATCTCTATCACGACCTCACCCCCCGCGTCCGCACCACCCCCCGCCACTTCGCCTACATGAAGATCGCCGAGGGCTGCAACCACCCCTGCACCTTCTGCGTCATCCCCCACTACCGCGGCGCCTTCCGCTCCCGCCGCTTTGAATCAGTGATCAACGAGGCCAAGAACCTCTTCGCCGAAGGCGTCCGCGAAATCAACCTCATCGGCCAGGACACCACCTGCTACGGCGAAGACCTCGGCCTCAAGGACGGCCTCGCCACTCTCCTCGAACGCCTCGCGCAAATCGAAACGGAACACAAGAAGTGGGTCCGCTTCCTCTACTGCTACCCCAACCGCGTCACCCAGAAACTGCTCGACACCATCGCCGCCAACGAAGCGCTCGTCAAGTACATCGACATGCCGCTCCAGCACGCCTCCCGCGAAGTGCTCAAGCGCATGAAGCGCGGCTCCAACGGAGACCAGTTCCTCAAGCTCCTCGAACGCATCCGCAATACCATCCCCGGCGTCGCCATCCGGACGTCCATGATCGTCGGCTTCCCCGGCGAAACCGACGCCGACTTCGAAGAACTCTGCCAGTTCGCCCAGGCCGCCCAGTTCGACCGCCTCGGCGTCTTCTCCTACTCCGACGAAGAAACCAGCAAGAGCTTCCTGCTCGATAACAAAGTCGACCAGCGGACCATCTATAACCGAAAGCGCAAGCTGATGTCCCTCCAGCGCAAAATCTCGCTGAAGCGCAACAAACAGCTCGTCGGCAAGGAAGTCGACGTCCTCGTCGAAGGCCCCTCGGCCGATTCCGAACTCGTCTGGCAGGCCCGCCTCTCCACCCAGGCCCCCGACATCGACGGCGTCTGCTACATCTCCGACCCCGGCGAAGGCCCGCTCGCCCGCGGCCAGTTCCGCCGCATGCGCATCACCAAAGCCCACGACTACGATCTCGTCGGCGAACTCATCGACGAAGGCCGCCCCGAGCCCGTTCCGGCCCAGCCGCTCTTCCCGATCCTCGCCTCTCACCAGACTCCGAACCCCCTTCCACACCGATGAAATGCCCCATCTGTAAGAAGCCGGTCGAACTCTCCGATCCCTTCATGCCCTTCTGCTCCGAGCGCTGCAAAGAAATCGACCTCGGCAACTGGGCCACCGAAAAGTACATCATCCCGGAGCCCCTCCGCCCCGACGAGCTCGACGACCTGCTCAACTCCCAGAAGCCAAATTGATGACCCGCCTGGCCACGCTCACCGCCACCTGGTTCGGCGCCGGTTACGCCCCCAAAGGCCCCGGCACCGCCGGCGCCCTCGCGGCCCTCGTCTGCGTCTTCCCCTTCCACCAGCACATCGTCTGGATCGCCCTCGCCTCCATCCTCCCCTCCATCTGGGCCGCCCACGCCCACGCCGCCGCCAAAGGCGCCAAGGACCCTCAGGAAATCGTCGTCGACGAAGTCGTCGGCCAGTGGATCGCCCTCGCCGGCGCCACCCATCTCGCCTCCCCCCTCCCCTGGGCCATCGCCTTCGGCCTCTTCCGCCTCTTCGACATCTGGAAGCCATTCCCCGTCCGCCAGTTCGAAAAACTCCCGGGCGGCGTCGGCATCGTCATGGACGACGTCGTCGCCGGTCTCTACGGCGCTATTGTGATGCGCCTCCTCGGGTGGAACAATCTCTACTAAGGTCTCAACCATGCCCCGCAAAGCCGCCGCCAAGGCCCCCTACATCGAAAACCTCTCGCCCCAGGCGGCCATCGCCGGCGGTGAAATCCGCATCCACGGCAAAGGCTTCGCCATCGCCAACCACCCCCGCGTCTCCCTCGGCGGCGTCGACGCCCCCCTCATCGTCGGCTCCGATTCCTACCTCATCGCCCGCGTCCCCGATGCCGCCATCGACGGCATCGTCAAGGTCGAGTCCGGCAATCTCTCCTCTACCGAATGGACCTGCGAAATCGGCCTCCCCATCGCCGATAACGTCCACCCCGTCGCCAACCCCGCCGTCGATCACCGCGGCGTCGTCTTCACCACCCAGTCCGGCTCCCGCGGCCAGAAAACCCCCACCTCCGTCTTCCGCATCGAACCCGGCGAAGGCCCCACCCCCTTCCTCTCCGACATCATGAACGCCACCGGCCTCGCCTTCGACGCCGAAGGCACCCTCTACGTCTCCTCCCGCTACGACGGCATCGTCTACGAGGTCTCCCCCCGCGGCGAAATGGCCGTCTACGTCGAAGGCATGGGCGTCGCCACCGGCCTTACGTTCGATCAGGAAGGCAACCTCTACGTCGGCGACCGCTCCGGGACGATCTTCAAGATCAGCCGCTCCCGCCAGATCTACGTCTACGCCACCCTCGAACCCTCCATCGCCGCCTACCACCTCGCCTTCGGCCCCGACGGCTACCTCTACGTCACCGGCCCGACGACGTCCAGCTTCGACTCCGTCCAGCGCGTCTCCGACAAAGGCGAAGTCGAAGTCTTCTACCGCGGCCTCGGCCGCCCGCAGGGCCTCGCCTTCGATAGCGAGGATAACCTCTACGTCGCCGCCTCCATGGGCGGCCGCCGCGGCGTCGTCCGCATCACCCCGGAACGCGAAGCCAGCCTCTTCCTGAGCGGCCCCGGCATCGTCGGCCTCGCCTTCACACCCGCCGGCGCCGCCGTCGTCGCCACCAGTTCCATGCTCTACAGCGTCAACTGCGGCATCTTCCCCCGCGCCTAACCTCCATGAACGCCGAAATCATCGCCGTCGGTTCGGAGATGCTGACTCCGGACAAAGTCGACACCAACTCTCTCTACCTCACCCAGCATCTGAATACCCTCGGCATTGAGGTCGTGGCCAAGGCCATCATCGGCGACGATCGCGACCGCCTCACCGCCGCCATCGCCACCGCCCTCGCCGACGCCGAACTCGTCATCCTCACCGGCGGCCTCGGCCCCACCGAGGACGACGTCACCCGCGACGCCGCCGCCGCCGCCCTCGGCGTCGACATGACGCCCAACCCCGCCGCCTGGCAGGCCATCCTCGACCGCTTCCAGAAGTTCGGCCGCACCCCGACGGAAAACAACCGCCGCCAGGCCCTCATCCTCGACGGCGCCGAGATGCTGCCCAACCCCAACGGCACCGCGCCCGGCCAGTGGTTTCACGATCACGGCCGGATCCTCGTCATGCTCCCCGGCCCCCCGCGCGAACTCAAGCCGATGGTGCAGGCCGAAATCCTCCCCCGCCTCCAGGCCCTCCTCCCGCCCCAGGTCATCCGCACCCGCTGGTACCGCGTCGCCCTCATGGGCGAAAGCGACCTCGACCAGCTCATCGCGCCCATTTATTCCAAGTACACCAACCCCGCCACCACCATCCTCGCCGCCGCCGGCGACATCGACATCCACCTCCGCGCCCGCTGTGCCACCGAGGCCGAGGCGGAAGCCCTCCTCGCCGAAGTCGGCGACCCCATCGCCAACCTCCTCGGCGACAAAATCTATTCCACCAACGGCGACCCCCTCGAAGTGGTAATCGGCAAGCGTCTCCGCGAGAAGGGGCAGTTCCTCGCCGTCGCCGAAAGCATGACCGGCGGCATGCTCGCCCAGACGATCACCGCCATCTCCGGTTCGAGTGACTACTTCCTCGGCGGCTTCCTGACCTATTCGGACGAGATCAAGCATCAACTCCTCGGCGTCCCCCGCGACATCCTCGCCGAGCACACCGCCGTGAGCGAACTGGTAGCCCGCGACATGGCCGCCGGCGCCCGCGACCGCACCGGCGCCGACTTCGCCCTGTCGGTAACCGGCTACGCCGACGGCGAGCACGCCGGGACAGTCTTTTTAGGTCTCGCCACCCGCGAGCACGTCCACGCCAAGAAGCTCCGCCTCAACGGCGACCGCCACCGCGTCCGCACCCTCGCCGTCATCAACGCCCTCGACTGGCTCCGCCGGACCCTCTAGCCCGCCCTACAACCGACCCACCGCCCATCCCCGCCGCACACACCCACCACCGCCCAGTGGTGACTGCGCGGTCCAGCAGCGTCAGACCCGGACCGTCTACGGCGGAGAGCTGTCACCACCACCGAACCCCACCCCCATCCCCCCGCAGACCCGGCCAACTTGACACCCATGCTATCTTGAAGTTGAGGGGAGCCCCACGGCTCCCCTCAAGCTTTTTAGACAACGAATCAAACCAAAGAACAGACCAAGGTTCAAACCGACGAACAAACCAACCCTGGCGTTGAAAACAGGGCAGTTAACAACCTAAAACGGGCGTTTTTTCTCCGGCTCCCGCTTCTCCCCGGCAAAGTTCAGAGTCACGTGGATCACCTGCCGCGTCTCGTCATAGGTCAGCACGGCCTTCGTCTCCCCCAGGTTGTCCAAAATACCGTCCGTCCGGATCCGCGCCAGGAACTTCTCCGCATACTGGTCCCGGTAGATCGCCCCCTCCTTCAGCCCCCACATCTTCCGGATCTCCGGCTCCGTCGTGATGTCCAGCCCCCGGATCGTCAGCCGGCCCATCTTGTACTGCGGCCCCGGGATCACCCGCACCTGCATGTCCACCGTCTTCCGCGCATCGGCGTAAGTCCGCGTCGCCTCGGTGGTCGCTTTCATATACCCCTGCGACCGCAGCGCCGCCCGCAGCCGCTCCAACCCCTCGG
>CAYMTH010000419.1:0-5150 GCA_964393235.1 uncultured Solibacteraceae bacterium
GTGACTACCGCCGCCACGGCGCCTTCGCCGAATTCGTCGCCGTCCCGCAGCACATCTGCTACGCCCTGCCCGACGAACTCTCTTTCGAACACGCCGCGCTCATCGAAGCCGTTTCCGTCGCCGTCCACGCCGTCGAAGTGACGCCCGTGCACCTCGGCGACACGGCCGTCGTCGTCGGCGCCGGCATGATCGGCCTGCTCACCATTCAGGCCGCGAAGAACGCCGGTTGCACCACCGTTTACGCCGTCGACCTCGACGATTCGAAGCTCGAACTGGCCAAGAAGCTCGGCGCCGCCGAAGGCTTCAATCCGAAGCACTGCGACCCCGCCGCCGAGATCATCAAGCGCACGGGCGGCCGCGGCGCCGATATCGCGCTCGAAGCCGTTGGCGCCACCGAACCGGTGAAGACCGCCATCGCCTCCGTCCGCAAGGGCGGCACCGTGACGCTCATCGGCAACGTCACGCCGAAGATCGAACTCAACCTGCAGTCCGTCGTCACCCGCGAAATCCGCCTGCAGGGCACCTGCGGCTCCAACGGCGAGTACCCGGCTTGCATCGACCTGCTCGTGAAGGGCCTCATCAAGGTCGACGAGATCATCAGCGAGCGCGTCTCCCTCGAAGACGCCGCCAAGGCCTTCCAGCGCCTCTACAACCATGAGCCGAACCTCATGAAGGTAATCGTCAATCCATGAGCAATCCCACTCCCTTCTTCAACCTCACCGGCCGCGTCGCCGTCGTCACCGGCGCCTCCCGCGGGCTCGGCCAGTACTTCGGCCGCGCCCTCGCCAAGTCCGGCGCCGACCTCGTCATCACCGCCCGCAAGAAGGATGACTGCCTCCCGTTCGTCAAAGAGATCGAGGCCCTCGGCCGCAAGGCCATCCCCGTCGAACTCGACGTGCGCAACTTCGATTCCATCGTCAAATTCGCCGAGGAAGCCGAAGCCGCCTACGGCAAGATCGACATCCTGGTGAACAACGCCGGCTGCAACGTCCGCAAGCCCGCCGTCGACATCAGCTGGGACGAATACAACCTCGTGCTCGAGACCAATCTGCGCGGCACGTTCTTCGTCGCTCAGCAGGTCGCCAAGCGCATGATCCCCCGCGAATACGGGCGCATCGTCAACATCGGCTCGGTGACCAGCGTGTTCGGCTATGCCGGCATCGCTCCCTACTGCGCCTCGCGCGGCGGCGTCAAGCAGCTCACCATGTCGCTCGCCGACGAGTGGGGCCGCTACGGCATCACGGTCAACTGCCTCGCGCCCGGCTGGTTCCGCACCGAGCAGAACAAGGTGCTCTATGAGAACCAGGAATGGCTCGAATACCTGAAGGACCGCATCCCCGTGAAGCGCCCCGGCCAGCCGAACGATCTCGACGGCGCCGTGGTCTTCCTCGCCTCCGAAGAGAGCCGTTACGTCACCGGGCAGACCCTGCTCGTCGACGGCGGCATCTCCACCGGCGCCACTCGCGCGTCCGTCCAGCCGAAGTAACCCGTCCGGCCCGGAGCCCCGGGCTCCGGGCCTACCCCTCCACGAACCGCCGCACCGCCTTCGCGCATGCCTCCACCGTCCTCGTACTGTCCACCGTCAAGCCCGCCCCTGTCCACGGATACCCCCGCACGATCTCTTCCACCCGTTCATCTGTCAAATCCAGCCCCGGATGATGCTCCCGCCGCGCCCGGTTCCGCTCCAGCAAAACCTCCAATGGCGCCGTGAACTCCACCCAGTAGATCCCCGCCCCGTGCGCCTGCGCCACCTCCCGACAAAGCGCGCGGTCTTCCTCGTGCCCGAACCCGCCGTTCACGATCACCACATCGACGTGCCGAAACAGATGATCCGCCGCCCACAGCACCGCGCGATACGCGATGCGCCGGTCCTCCCGCGTATGCGCCGCTTCCGGCAGCAGCGTCGCCCGCGCGTCGTCCATTTCCAGATGCGCCCACCCCAGCGCCCGCCCCACGGCTGACTTCCCCGTGCAGGGCGGCCCGCCGAACACTACCAGCTTCTTCATCGGCCCGCCGGCTCCAGCGTCAGCGTCGACTTCACCGGCCATCCGCCGGGGAACCACAGCGGGAAGCTCCGGCCATCGCGGAAAGCCTCCCACTGATCTTTGAAATGGCCCGACAGCGGATGTCCGCTCTGCCCGAACGGCAGGTTCAGCAACCCGCCCCGCGGATCGCCGAAGTCGACGACCATTCGCATCGACGGGCCCATGCGCGGCGTCGTCTGTTTCACCGTCGTCGACGACCCGCCCACCCCCACCGGCCCGATCTGGAAATACTTGCCTGCCCACGGCACCGCGCGCAGAATCGGGTTCGCCACGGCCATCTGGTTATACTCGCCCCACTTCCACTTCTTCACGTCCGGCCCCTGCCGCCGCGCGCCTTCCTCCACGCCGTCCTGCAGCGCTCGCAGCAACTCGCGGTCCCAGTCGGCAAACCACCCTTCCGGCCGCGTCCGCAACAACTTCTCAATCACCGCGAAGTAAACATACGGGTCCCACTCGGCCGCCGAAGTTCCGGCCGCCTTCGTCGCGATCGCCCGCCGCAGATAGTTCGCCGTGTAGGTCGCCAGCAGCGGCGCCGCCTGGTCCGCGGCCATCTCGCCGTTCCAGTTCCGCAGCAGTTCCACCGCGTCGGCCAGCGTCGGATTGGTCGCCCTCTTCCGGTCCCACGCGGCCGTGATCTGCCCGGCCAGAAAGTGGGAAAACGGCGAGTAGATATCGGTCTGCAACCACACCATCTCCTCCGGCGTCCATTGCCCGCGTTTCGCCAGTTCGTCGCGCATCCGCTGCGCCCGGTAGTGCGGCGCGAAGTTCCCGCTTACCGTGTACGGATACGAAACCGGAAACGGGTTCTGGTTGCCCGTCACCACCATTCCGCCCGCCGGATTGTAGAACGACGGCAGTTCGTCAAAAGGGATGAACCCCTCCCATTCGCATTGCCCGGACTCGTACACGCGCTGCCCGTTACAGCCCTTCCGCACCGGCAGCAACCCCGCCACCTGCAGGCCCAAGTTACCGTCCTTGTCCGCATAGGCGACGTTCGACCCCGCGCCCGGAAACTCCCGCAGCGCCTCGCGAAACTCCGCCCAGTTCCGCGCGCGGTTCAATTTCACCAGCCCCAGCGTGAACGGCCGCGCCTCCGCCGCCACCCAGCGCAGCGCCACCGGCTTCCCGCCCGGCCCCGGGAACAGCGGCCCGTGGGCGTCCACGGCCTGTTCAAACGCCACCGGTTGCCCGCCCTTCACCGCAATCAGGTCCCGTTCCAGTCGCGCCTGCGGAGACGCCGGCCGGTATAGGTCCTGCACGTCGAAACCAAGATTCGTGATGCCCCACGCAATGTTCGCGTTCCGCCCGACGACGATCGATGGAATCCCAGGCACCGTCACGCCCGCGACGTCGATGCCAGGCCCGCGCAGGTGCGTCATGTACCACACGCCGGGCAGCGACCACGGCAGATGCATATCGTTCGCGATCGCGGCTTTCCCGCTTTTGGTCCGCGCGCCCGCCACCGCCCACGCGTTCGACCCCGGCTGAACCTCCGATCCTGTGCGCTCCGGAAACAGCTCCGCGATCTTCGCTGGGTCGCCCTTCTCATACATCGTCTCCCGCGCAAGATCGGTCTTGTACGTCGTGCTCAACGACTGTTGCATCATCAATCCCACCAGCAGCGTGTCTTCGATCCGCCACGCCGCCGGCTTGTAATTGAGCAGCGAGAACTCCACCGGCAGCCGGTCCCGGTGCGTCTCAATGTAGTGGTTCACCCCGCGCGCGTAGGCCGCCAGGATCCGCCGGTCCTCGCCGCTCACCGTCCGCGCGCGCTGCTCGGCGATCCGCGACATCCTTACCCGTCGCGACTCCCTGTCACTCTCGAGCGCCGCCGCCCCGGCCACCGCCGCCAGTTCACCGGCCGTTAATCGCCGGTAAACCTCCATCTGCCAGAACCGGTCCTGCGCCGTCACGAACCCCTGCGCGAAGTAAAGATCATCCAGCGTTTCCGCCGCAATGTGCGGTACGCCAAGCTCGTCGCGCTCGATCTTCACCGTCCGCTCCACCCGCGCCGCCAACGAGCCCGACGCGTCCGGCACCGGCCGCCACGCATACCAGTACACTCCGCCCATCCCCACGATCAGCGCGACACCGATCAGCACATTGATAGACTGAAGAAGCTTCCTGGCGAACACAATTACCTACCAGTATGGCCGACTCCAGTTACGGATACCGATTCTTACTCGTCGGTTTCATCGTTGCCACCAATGGCTTCTTCGCCGCCGCCGAAGCCTCTCTGCTCAGCGCCCGCAAATCGCGGATCCAGCAACTCGCCGATGAAGGCGACACCGGCGCCCGCGCCGCGCTGCAACTGCTCGAAAATCCCGAGCGCCTCCTGTCTGTCGTCCAGGTCGGGGTCACCCTCGCCTCGCTCGGCCTCGGCTGGGCCGGCGAGGAGACCATTCACCAGCTCCTGCTGAGTTGGCTCCGGCCGCTCATCAATCCCTGGACCGAAAACGTCATTCCCGCGGTCGCCCTCATCATCTCCTTCGGCCTAATGACCTTCATGCACGTCGTCATCGGCGAGGTCGTGCCGAAGAATATCGCCATCGAAACATCGGACCGTTTCGCCATCCTCGTCGCGCCGATCCTGCTCGTCTTCGGCCGCATCGCCGGCCCGCTCGTCACCATCATCGAGCGCTCTTCCAGCCGCATCTCCCGCAAGCTCGGCCTCAAGGGCGAAGGCGAAGGCGGCGGCCACACGGTGGAGGAACTGAAGTTCATCGTCCAGCTATCCGAGGAGGAGGGCAAGCTCCCCAAGTTCCAGCAGGCCGCCATCCAACGCCTGCTCGAACTCCAGGACTACTCCGCCCGCGAGATCATGGTGCCCCGCAACAGCATGGTCGCCGTTCCCGTCAATACGACGCTCGAACAACTTCTCGTGCTCCTCAATGAACACCAGTTCTCGCGTCTCCCCGTCTACGAACAGAGCCCCGATCAGATCGTCGGCATCGTCCATCTGAAGGACCTCATCCAGGTCCTCATGCAGCGCGGCGGCTTCACGAAATTCGAGCTCAAAAACGTGATGCGTGTGCCCATCTTCGTGCCGGAGACCCGCTCGCTCTCCGACCTCATCGACGTCTTCCGAGCCCACAATACCCACAT
>CAYMTH010000420.1:0-2617 GCA_964393235.1 uncultured Solibacteraceae bacterium
CGTCTCCCAGCATCGGCGACAGCACGCGCACCCGGTCGATAAGACCCTTCATCTCGCCCGCGCTCCGCGACGCCCACCACTCGCGCAGCACTTCGCTGTCCCGCGACCGCTGCTCGATCATCTCCACCGCCTGCGTCACCGTCGGACCCAGGTTCGGAATCGCCGCGTAAACCTCCATGTCCGGAGGCAGCAGCCGGATCACCTTCCCCGCCGTCCGCGGCGTCGCCGCCGGCAGCTTCTTCTCGATCGCCGCCAGTTCCGCCAGCAGCGCGAAATGCTTATCCCGCTCCGAGCTCCACGCCACCGCCTCCCGCACGCTGACGTTCTTCAACGCCTCCGTCGTCGCGGCCTGCTCGCCCGGCTTCAACAGCTTCTCCCCGCCCGTCTGCGTCACCGCCACCGAGCCTTCCACCACGCCCACCAGCGACCCCGCCGTCCCCGCCGACACCGTGAAGATCGTCCCCTTCACCGCCGCTTCCGAGTCCCGCGTGACCACTTTCAAATACCCGCGCCGCTGCTTCGCCGCGCGGACGATGATGTCCCCGCGCTCCAGCTCGATCGTCGACCCGCTCCACGCCGCCTTCACCGCCAGCTCCGTCCGCTCGTTCACTTCCACCAGCGATCCGTCCGCCAGCCGCAACTGCGCCCGTGTCCCCGCCGCGGTCCGCACCACGTCGCCGTCGCCGATCGTCGCCCCGTCGCGCAGCAGCGCGGCGTCGGCGCCGTACAGCGCGCCCGTCACCCCGGCCACCGTCGCCCGCGGCCCGCCCGGCGCCATCGCCTGGTCGATCGCATTCCGGCCCAAAAACAAACCGACCGCCGCCAGCCCGGCCGCGATCGCCCACTTCGACGCGAACCACCGCCGCTTCGGCGCCACCGCCGCCACCGGCATTTCAACTACCGTCGAAACGCCGTTAAACACGCGCCGGCACGCCGGGCACCGCGTCAAATGGTCCTCGAGCAGCATCCGCTGCCCCTCGCTCAATTCACTCGCCCGGTAGGCCGTGAACTGCTCGCGAAACTGTTCGCACGCGGCCCCGGCCGTCAGCCGCTGCCACACTCGGGCCTTGGCCGCCGCCACTTCCGCCGCGGACGGCTCGTCCTGCCCCATGTCATTCAAAATCTGATCGAGTTCCTGTTCATTCATGGCAGTACGTCCTTTCCTAACGGTTGATCCAGGTCAACAGATCCTGCCGGATCCGGTGCAGACGGCTCGCCACCGTCCCGCGTTCAATCCCAAACATCGAGGCCAATTCCTCGTAGGAGAACCCGTCCAGGTTCCGCAGCGTGAACAGCTGCGCGTCCTCCGGGTCCAACTTCGCCAGCGCCCGCCGCACGGCCTCTTTCACCAGCGCGTCCTTCGCCGGCGAGCTCCGCTCCGGGCTCCCCTCGAACGGCGTCTCCTTCGCCGACTGCTTCTTCCGCAAAATATCGATCGCCGCGTTCGCCGCCGCCCGACGCAGATAATGTTCCGAGGAGTGCGTCATCTCGAGCGCCGGCAGGTGCATCAGCCGCATGAAAACGGTCTGCATCGCGTCTTCTGCGTCGGCCGGATTCCCGGTCACGCGCAGCGCGGTCCGGTAGACGGTCCCCGCGTGTTGCTCGTACAATTCTTGAAATGTCGGCGGTATTGGCACGGCGTGTGGTCCCGCTTGTAATGCTAGCCCGATGGATGCCATTGTTGTTGCTCTCAACAACCCAAACGAACCCCGCCGCCGGTTTCTTCCAAAAAAATTACGCCCCGTGCTTCTTCTCCGCCTCGCCGCCGCCTTCGCCGTCGTCTACTTCCTCCTCCGGGACGACCCCGACGCCCTCCGCAAGGCCTTCACCCTCCTCGCCGCCGCGATTCTCTTCCTCACCTTCCCCTACCGCCCCTTCCGCCATCCCCTCGCCAACCACGCCCTCCGCCTCGCCGTCGCCCTCCTCCCCCTCACCCTCAAATGGGCGCTGCTCGACCGCTAACCGGCCAACTCCCGCAACCCCTTCGCTCCGGCCCGCCTCGCCCGCCGGGCAAAAGCCCGGTCAAACGTCGCAAACTCGGCTCCGGCCGGCCGTGAACTCAAATGCATCGCATCGGCCAGATCCACGCCCGCTTTCGCCAGCCGCAGTGCCTCCTCCACCCCAGACCCAACCTTCACGTTTGCGAGGCTCGTTAACCGTTCCAGGGCTCCGAGGATCGTCTCGGCATCCATCCCGTAAAGACGTCCGAGTACCCACGCTGTCTCCACCAGGACCGTTTCCCCGATCCACACCGGCCCGCCCGCGAACAGTTCCCGCGCCACGCCAAACTGCCGCTCGTCATCGGCCACCAGCAGCCGGACCACGACGTTAGTATCGACCGCGATCACGCCGCCCCCGGACCTCCGCCGCCACTGCCGCGTCCATTTCCTCGATCGACTTCGCCTTTCCCGGCCGGCGCAAACAACCCGCTACTTCCTCCAGCGTCACCACGCGCCGCCCTTCCAACGGCCGCAACAGAATCCCCTCCGCCGTCGCCTCCACGCTGAACTCCATCCCCGCCTTCCAGGCGCGCGTCTCCCGGATTCGCTTCGGCAGTACCACCTGTCCCTTCGTCTATAGCCGCGTTCTTTCCACCGGGCAAGATCACCAGTGAGAT
>CAYMTH010000420.1:2627-5138 GCA_964393235.1 uncultured Solibacteraceae bacterium
CCTACCCCCGCCCCAACCCCTTCTCAAACAGCACCGCCCCATTCAAATCCCGCAGCCGCCCCGTCATCTCGCCCAATTCGCTGATCGCCACCTCCCCGAAAAACTGCAGCCCCGCCGCCGGCCCCACGCCCCCTTGCCCGGGCCCCGGATGCTTCTGGAACACCACCTGCGGCCCGAACGTGTTGTCCATCTTCCCCGGCCCGAACGACCCCGCGTTCAGCGGCCCGCTCACAAACTCCCAGAACGGCGAAAAGTCCGTATAAACCGCCTTCGCCGGGTCATAGTAATGCGCCGCCGTATAGTGCACGTCCGCCGTCAGCCACACCACGTTCTTGACGCTCTTGATCCCCGACAACAGCCGCGCCAGTTCCAACTCCCGCCCCAGCGCCGGCCCGTCCCCGTTCGCCGTCGCCTCGAAAACCGCCCGCCCCTCGGCGTCCTTCCCGTCGCCCACCAGCAACCCCAGCGGCATGTCCGACGCGACCACTTTCCAAACCGCCGTACTCTTCCGCAACCCGTCCATCAGCCAACCCATCTGGGGCGCCCCGAGGAAGTCGGTGTCCGACCCCTCCCGCTCCTGCCGGTTGTAAGAGTTCGGCCCCCGGTACGATCGCATGTCGATCACGAACACATCGAGCAGCGGCCCGTACGGAATATGCCGGTAAATCCGCTCCGTCTCGATCGCGTGATACCGGATCGGCGCATACTCCAGAAACGCCCGCTTCCCCCGTGCCGCCAGCAGCGCCACGCTCTTCTCCCGAAACTTCTTATCGTTCGCCAGCGACTTCGCCGCCGACCAGTTATTCAACACCTCGTGGTCGTCCCACTGCCACACCTGCGGCACCTCGGCCTGAAACCGCCGCACATTCTCGTCGAGTAAGTTGTACTTATAAGCCCCGCGGAACTCCGCCAGCGTCTCGGCGACCTTCGCTTTCTCCTCCGTCACGATGTTCTTCCACACCGTCCCGTCCGCCAGCTTCATCTCCGCCGGAATCGGCCCGTCGGCGTAAATCGTATCGCCGGAGTGGATAAAGAAGTCCGGCCGCAACCGCCGCATCGTCTCGTAGATCTTCATCCCCCCAAACGCCGGGTTGATCCCCCACCCCTGCCCCGCCGTGTCCCCCGACCAGAAAAACCTCACCGCCCGCGTCCCCACCGGCGCCGGCCGCAAATAACCCCGCACCGGCTCCGAATCCGCCCCCATCAGCCCCAAATCGCGGAAAATCACCTCATATTCGATCTCCGCCCCGGGCGTCCACCCCCCGATGTCCACCCGCCCCGTGAAGTCGGTCACCTCCAGGCAATGCGGACCCATCACCTCCGTCCACCCCGCGCCCTGCCGCGCCTCGCGCCACCGCACCATCATCCGGCTCGCCCGGTCCGCCCGGCTCCAAATCAGAGCCTGCGTCGCCGTCACGTCCCCCGACGCCACCCCCTGCGCCGCCACCGGCCGCCCGCTCTTCACGATCCCCGGCACGCCCTGCAGCAACCGCCGTCTCGATATCGACATAAGTGACTTACCCTCTCCTTCGTAACTCAACCACGCCCAACTTATACCCCGCCGCCCCGTACGGACTCTCCGTCGAAGCGATCTCCAGCCGCCCGAACGCCCAGACTGAATAAATCAACTCCACCTTCGCCGGCCGCCCCGTCGACATCGTCGCGTAAATGATCTGGTTCCCCGGCGGCGCCGGCGTATGGACGCACGCCCCCGCCGTCGGCACCAGCAGAAACTCGTTCACTTCCTGAAATCCATCGTCGAGCGGAACCATGTAACCCGCGATCCGCACGTTCGTCCCCGCAATCATCTCCAGCAGCGGCGACCCCTGCCCCGTCCGCGTGTCCAGCCCCCGCAGCACCGTCCACTCGATCTCCGTGTAGCCCTCTTTCTTCTCCCCTTCCGCCGTCTCCCGGTCCAGCGGCGCCGCCTCCGCCTTCGGCCGCGCCACATGCACCGTCTTCTGCTGCGACTCCTCCACCGGCACCATCTTCGGCCCGCACGAGCCCAGCGCCAATCCGCAAATGCCCAGCCACTCTCGCCGCCGCATAGTCACTATTCTAAACGCCCGAACATCACCCGCTCCTTCCGGCTCGGAGACGTGTCTCCCTGCGTCACCGTCACGTACACCGACCCCGTGTATTCATGCAGCGTCGGGTACTGAAAGGACCTCTCGCTCTCGAAGCGGTACCGCCGCGTCCACGTCTTCCCGTCCCGCGAAACGTCGATGTTGAACACCGACCGCGACACCCCGTTGATCCGCGTCGACTCCTGCCACCCCAGGTAATACACGCCCCCGAACTTTTCAAACACCGGCTTCGACGCGCCCCCGTTCGGGACCAGGTCCCGGTACTCCGGCGCCGTCCACGTCCGCCCGTCTTTCGAGGTCGTGAACATGTAATTCGTGTTCCCCCCGTCCTGCCGGCAGATCGCCATCCACGTCCCGTCGGGCAGCCGGTTCGCCGCCGCCTCGGTCAGCTTCTCCGGCCCCCGCGAGAAGTAATGGCCCAGCA
>CAYMTH010000421.1:0-5134 GCA_964393235.1 uncultured Solibacteraceae bacterium
ACGTCTGGCCCTTCCCAGACAACTCCTAGGGGACGTGCTACCAGGATTTGTCCGAGCCTCCGGGCGAGATATTTGACAACTGAATACGAAAAAAAGCCCCCGCCTTGCGGCGGGGGCCCGGGAGCCTTTCGGCGCGATCCCTAGTACCGGTAGTGGTCCGGCTTGTACGGCCCCTCCACCGGCACGCCGATGTAGTCCGCCTGCTTCTGCGTCAGAACCGTCAGCTTCACGCCGATCTTCTCCAGATGCAGCCGCGCCACTTCCTCGTCCAGCTTCTTCGGCAGCGTGTACACGCCCACCGCGTAGACGTCCTTGTTCTTCCACAGGTCGATCTGCGCCAGCGTCTGGTTCGCGAAGCTGTTCGACATCACGAAGCTCGGGTGACCCGTCGCGCAACCCAGATTCACCAGCCGGCCTTCCGCCAGCATGAAGATCGAGTTGCCCGTCGGGAACGTGTACTTGTCCACCTGCGGCTTGATGTTCAGCTTCACCACGCCCTCGGCCGAGTTCAACCGGTCGATCTGGATCTCGTTGTCGAAGTGCCCGATGTTGCACACGATCGCCTGATCCTTCATGTGCTGCATGTGCTCCAGCGTGATGATGTCGACGTTGCCGGTCGTCGTGACATAAATGTCGCCGATCCCGAGCGTCTCCTCCACCGTCGTCACCTGGTAGCCTTCCATCGCCGCCTGCAACGCGTTGATCGGATCCACCTCGGTCACGATCACCCGCGCGCCCATCCCGCGCAGCGAGTGCGCCGAACCCTTGCCCACGTCGCCGTAACCGCAAACCACCGCGACCTTCCCGGCCAGCATCACGTCCGTCGCCCGCTTGATCCCGTCCGCCAGCGACTCCCGGCAGCCGTACAGGTTGTCGAACTTCGACTTCGTCACCGAGTCGTTCACGTTGATCGCCGGCACCAGCAGCTTCCCGTCCTGCTGCATCTTGTACAGCCGGTGCACGCCCGTCGTCGTCTCTTCCGAAACGCCGCGCCACGCGCTCACGATCCCGTGCCAGTACTGCGGATTCTCCGCGTACGTCTTCTTCAACAGGTCCTTGATGACCTTCTCTTCGTGGCTCCCCGACGGCGTGTTCACCCAGTCGCTGCCGTTCTCGAGCTCGTAGCCCTTGTGGATCAGCAACGTCACGTCGCCGCCGTCGTCGACCACCAGCTCAGGCCCCTTGCCCGCGCCATGGTCGATCGCCCGCATCGTGCACTCCCAGTACTCTTCCAGCGTCTCGCCCTTCCAGGCAAACACCGGCACGCCCGCCGCCGCGATCGCCGCCGCCGCGTGATCCTGCGTCGAAAAAATGTTGCAGCTCGCCCAGCGCACGCTCGCGCCCAGGTCCACCAGCGTCTCGATCAACACCGCCGTCTGGATCGTCATGTGCAACGACCCCGTCACCCGCACGCCCGCGAGCGGCTTCTCCTTCGCGTACTTCGCGCGAATCGCCATCAACCCCGGCATCTCGTGCTCGGCGATCGAAATTTCCTTCCGGCCCCAGTCGGCCAGACCCAAATCGGCTACCTTATACTCGGTGGCCAGCGTGTTTGCAGTGCTCATAGTGCTCCTTACAAGGTTTAGACTACCACAGATCTATCAACGGATCATGATTTGTTGATACGCTGGTGAAACCAATGCCCGGCCTCCTCAAAGCCCTGCGCCTCCTCGGCGACGAAAGCCGCCTCCCCATCCTCCGCCTCCTCGAGCGCGAAGAGCTCTCCGTCGCGGAACTCTCTGTTGCCGAACTCTGCGAGATCCTTGGCATGGGCCAGTCCCGCATCTCCATGGCCCTCTCCCAGCTCCGCCAGGCCGGCCTCGTCGACCTCCGCCGCGCCGGCCAGAAAAGCCTCTACCGCTTCTCCGGCGGCGACACCGTCGCCGGCCTCCTCCGCGAATCCGCTCCCGAACTCGCCGAGTCCCGCGACGACGACGAGGCCCTCCGCCTCATCCTCAAAAAGCGCAAGGACCGCGTCCGGTCCTACTTCGACGAGCTCGCCGGACGCTTCGGCCGCCACTACGTCCCCGGCCGCTCCTGGAAGGGCCTCGCCGAGATGTTCATCAAGCTCCTCCCCCCCATGCGCATCGCCGACATCGGCGCCGGCGAAGGCACCCTCTCCCTCCTCCTCGCCCAGCGCGCCATCCACGTCACCGGCATCGACAACTCCGAGAAGATGGTCGAATACGCCAACTCCGTCGCCCGCCGCGCGGGCGTCAAGAACGTCGACTTCCAGCTCGGCGACATCGAAGAGCTCCCCCTCCCGGACGCCTCCGTCGACCTGGCCCTCTTCTCCCAGTCGCTCCACCACGCCCTGCACCCGCAACGCGCCGTCCACGAAGCCTTCCGCGTCCTCAAGCCCGGCGGCCGCGTCGTCGTCCTCGACCTCCAGCGCCATGCCTTCGAAGAGGCCCGCGAACTCTACGCCGACGTCTGGCTCGGCTTCACCCAGGTCGAGCTCCTCGACTTCCTCCGCAAAGCCCGCTTCCGCCACGCCGACGTCACCCTCGTCCACCGCGAGGAGGAAGCGCCGCACCTGGAAACCCTGCTCGCCGTCGCCGAAAAGCCCGCCTAGCGCGTCGGCATGATCAGCGGCCCGATCGCCAGGTCCTCGTCCAACAGCGGCCACCGGATCGAGCAACCCGACGGCGACAGCGCCAGACGCTGCCGCTCGGCCTGCGTCGCCTGCGACAGACGCTCCGAACACAGCTCCCACCGGATCTCGAACTTCCCCCGGTGCGTCGTGATGATCAGATGCGTGTCAGACGCCTGTACCTCGCGCGCGAACACCGTCAGGCTAGAAGGCACGCCGGCCTCCGAACGTGTCGTACCACGCTCCCGCGATCTCGTCGAAATGCATGTAGACGATCCGCCGGATCTCCCGCCGCCCGCGCTGCGTCAGGTTGTGCTCGAAATCCTCCTCGGCCACATACTGGTCCGGATGCAGCCAGAACTTCGTCTCGGATTGCCCCTTCTGCGCGTACACATGCATCGGCTCCTCCCCCTCGTTCGAGTTGAAGTAGCACCGCCAGCCCTGGAACTGCATTACGGTCGCCATATGTTTCGGGGTCAGTATAGTACAGATATGGACTGGCATGCGCTCCACGAGGGCGAAGGCGCGAAACTCCTCGACCTCGCCTCCCGCTACAACCTCCACCCGCTGCATATCGAGGACTGCCAGCACCAGGGCCAGAGCGCCAAGGTCGAGGACGGCGACGGCTACCTGTTCGCGGTCTTCAAGCCCGTCCATACCGCCGAGGACGGCACGGCGGCCTTCGGCGACTTCGACGTCTTCCTCGGCCCGGACTACCTCATCACCTACGAGGAGACCGGCTGCGAGAAGCTCCTCGAACTCGTCGGCAAGGTCCGCACGCTGAACACGCTCGCTCCCGACCAGGCCTTCCACCGGCTGCTCGACGGCATCGTCGACTCCTACGTCCCGCTGCTCGACCGCTACTCCGAAGAGATCGACGAGATCGAGGACCAGGTGCTCTCCGACCCCAAGCCCGACATCCTCGAACGCATCTTCGCCCTCAAGCGCGGGCTCATCGAACTGCGCCGCGTCCTGACCCAGACCCGCGACATGACCGGCCACCTGCTCCGCGTCGAGCACTCGCTGATCGGCCCGCGCCTGCTGCCCTACTTCCGCGACGTCTGGGACCACCTGGCGCGGCACATCGAGTCCGTCGAGATGTCCCGCGACCTGCTCTCCGGCGCCCTCGACATCTACCTCTCGAGCGTCGCCAACCGCACCAACCGGACCATGAAGGTGCTCACGATCCTCTCGACCGCCGCGCTCCCCTCGGTGGCCCTGAGCAGCTTCTTCGGCATGAACTTCGAGCACATGCCCTGGATCCACAACCCGCACGGCCTCATCTACGCCGGCCTGGTCTCCTCCTGCACGACGGTCGCGCTGATCGTGCTGCTCAGATCGCGCCGGTATCTCTAGGGCGCGTCGCCCGCTCGAGGTCGGCCAGGTAGACCATCGCCGCTTCGGCGCTCGGGCCGCACATCTCTTCCGACGGGCGCAGGCCTTCGCAGAAGGCCGGGCGCGCCGGGCTCCCGAATAGCAGGCACCGGTTGTCCGCCGTGAGCTGGATGCAGCGCATGCCCGCCGGCTTGCCGGCGGGCATGCCGGGGATCGGGCTCGTGATCGACGGGGCGATGCCGCAGGCGCCGCAGCCCGCCCGGCACGTCCCGCGAAGATCTCTTTGAAGATGTTGCCCCCGACGATGGTCGGCCGTTCCGCGCGGCCGTTGTGCGGATAGGTCAGCTGCAGGTGATCGAGGCCCAGGGCGTAGAGGACGCTCGCGTGGATGTCGTGCACGTGACACGGCTTCTCCACCGCGCGCAGGCCGATCTCGTCCGTCGTGCCGACGTACTGGCCGCCCTTCGCGCCACCGCCGGCCATCCACATCGTGAAGCCCCACGGGTTGTGATCGCGGCCGTTGCCCTTTTCATTGAACGGCGTGCGGCCGAATTCCCCGCCCCATACCACCAGCGTGTCCTTGAGCAGCCCGCGCTGCTTCAGGTCCGCGAGCAGGCCCGCGATGGGCTTATCGGAGACGCGGCACCACTTGCCGTGGTTGGCCTCGATGTTCGAGTGCGCGTCCCAGCCCGAGCCGGAGCCGCAGTAGAGTTCGACGAAGCGGACGCCGCGCTCGACCAAGCGCCGGGCGAGCAGGCAGTTGTGCCCGAACTGGCGCGTCATCTCGTCGTCCATGCCGTAGAGCGCCCGGGTCGCTTCCGACTCCTTGCTGATGTCGACGGCTTCGGCGCCGGCGGACTGCATCTCGTAGGCGAGCTCGAAGCTGCGGACGCGGGCGTCGAGGTCGGTGTCCTCGGTCTTGTCGGCGCCCCAGTGCTGGTTGAGCTGCTTGAGCAGGCTGAGGCGGCTGCGCTGGCGGTCGTCGGTGACGCCCTCGACCGGCTTGAGGTTCAGGATGGGCGTGTCGCCCTGCCGGAACTGCGTGCCCTGGTACGTCGCGGGCAGGAAGCCGGAAGACCAGTTCTTGGGGCCGCCGAGCACTTCCTTGTCGTCGGTGAGGACGACGAAGGTCGGCAAGTTCTTGTTGGCGGTGCCGAGGCCGTAGGTGACCCAGGCGCCGATCGAGGGGCGTCCCGCGAGGATGTC
>CAYMTH010000422.1:0-5126 GCA_964393235.1 uncultured Solibacteraceae bacterium
TACACCCTCGCCATCGCAACCAACGTCCTCGTCTATCTCGACGACACCGAACTCGCCCTTGCCCTCGCCAATCTCGCCCAGTCCCTCGCCCCCGGCGGCTGCCTCATCCACAACGATCCCCGCTTCGCCGCCCGCCTGTTCGGCGAAGCCGCCGGCCTCCCCGCCCTGCACTTCGAATCGGTAAAAACCGGCCACGCCGGCGGCCGCGATCAACTGGACCGCGCCGTGATCCACTGCAAACCTTGACAGCCTCTCTCTGAAATGTGAAATAATAGCTGAACTTTCCTTCAGGAGTGCCCATGTCGAGACTCGTCCTCGCCGCCTCAGTTCTGGCGGCGGCCCTGCCGGTTCTGGCCCAACAAGGCCGCGGCAGCTACTTCGGAACCGTTACCGATACCTCCGGCGCCGCCGTACCCGCCGCCAAAGTCACCCTCACCAACCTCGCCACCAATACCGCGGTGACGACTGAAACCAATAACGACGGCCTCTACACGGCCACCGCCCTCCAGATCGGCGAATACTCGATCCAGGTGGAAAAGTCCGGCTTCAAGCGCGCCATCCGCTCCGGCCTCATCCTCCAGGTCGACCAGCGCGCCCAGATCGACTTCCGCCTCGACATCGGCGGCGTGGCCGAAACCATCGAAGTGAAGGGCGAAGCCCCGCTCGTCGACACCGGTTCGGCGACCGTCGGCAAGGTGGTCGAAAACCGCCGCGTCGTCGAACTGCCCCTCAACGGCCGCAACGCCCTCGCCCTCACCATGTTGACTCCCTCCGTCAAGTCCAATGCCGGCCCCACCAACTCCGGCTTCGGCGACCGCGGCATCCAGCTCTCGTCGATCTCCATCAACGGTGGCCCGAACGCCATGAACGCCCAGTCGCTCGACGGCGGCAACAACATCCAGAGCTACATCGGCGAAGTCGCCATCAACCCGGCCGTCGACGCGGTCGAAGAGTTCAAGGTGCAGACCGGCGTCATGTCGGCCGAGTACGGCTTCACCGGCGGCGGCGTCATCAATATGGTGACCAAGTCCGGCACCAACCAGTTCCACGGCTCACTCTACGAGTTCCTCCGCAACGACAAACTCGACGCCCGCAACACCTTCGCGGCCGCCAAGCCGCCGTTCCGCTATAACCAGTACGGCGTCGCCGTCGGCGGGCCGGTCATCAAGGACCGCACGTTCTTCTTCGGCAACTGGGAACAGTACGACTTCCGCCGCTCCACCTCGCCCATCGGCACCATGCCCACCGTGCGCCAGCGTTCCGGCGACTTCGGCGACCTGCTCGGCACCAACGGCCAGTTGATCCCCATCTACGATCCCGCCACCACCAACGGCCTCACCCGCCAGGTCTTCCCCAACAACCGCATCCCCTCCTCCCGCATGGATCCGGTTTCGCTCAAGATCAACGACTTCTACCCGCTGCCCAACCGTACGCCCACCAACGCCTTCACCAACGCCAATAACTTCCTCAACGTGGCCAGCGAAGTGCGTTCCATGCGTCAGTACACGGCCAAGGTGGACCACCGGTTCAGCGACAAGAACTCGATGTTCGCCCGCTACTCCTACTTCCTGCACAAGACCGACAACGGCGGCAGCATCTACCCGGACCCGGTGGTGGCCAAGCGCGACGACGCTCTCGAAAACAAGAACTTCGCGCTCTCCGACACCCACTCCTTTACGCCCACGATGCTCAACGAACTCCGCCTCGGCGCCACCCGCGGCTACTTCCCGTTCATCGTCCGCAGCTTCGGCGGCGGCTGGCCGCAGAAGCTCGGTCTGCCCGCCTCCCACCCTGCGGAAACCTTCCCCGGCATCTCCAACGGCCTGCCCGGCTTCAACACCGGCACCGCCGGCCTGCGCGCGTCCATCAACCTGCAGTTCTTCGACATGCTGACCAAGATCGCCGGCAACCACACCATGAAGTTCGGCGTCGACATCCGCACACTCCAGGGCAACAACCTGCAGCGCTCGTCGCCCTCCGGCAGCTTCAACTTCACCAGCGGCCTCACCGGCAACCCGTCGAACCAGGCCGGCACCGGCTCCGCCTACGCCGCCTTCCTGCTCGGTGAAGTGGCCAGCGCCAGCGGCACCACGCACCTCGGCGAAAGCCAGCGCGGCAAGAGCTATTCGTTCTTCTTCCAGGACGACTGGAAGGTCAACCGCCGCCTCACCCTCAACCTGGGCATGCGCTACGACTACCAGACGCAGCCCGTCGAAGCCAACAACGGCATGACCAACTTCGACCCCTCGCTCCGCCTGTCCAACGGCCTGCTCGGCGGCACGGTCTTCGCCGGCGCCGACGGCCAGCCGCGCAACTTCCGCAACGGCGATTTCAATGACTTCGCCCCCCGCGTCGGCCTCGCCTTCGACCTGTTCGGCAACGGCAAAACCGTCTTCCGCTCCGGCTACGGCATCTACTATCCGTCCCAGTTCTGGCGCAACAACTATGGCAGTGTGAACGGCTTCGCAAATACGTCCACGTCCTACCCGTCGTCGAACCCGAACGTTAAGGCGTTCCAGTTCTCCAACGGCTTCCCCACGCCCCTGCTCCAGCCCGCCGGACGCGCCCTCGGCTCCGCCGCTATCCTCGGCCAGGGCGCCATCCACGACGAACCCACCGGCACCACGCCGCTGTCCCAGCAGTTCAGCGCCTCGCTGCAACATCAGCTGCCCGGCTCCATCCTGATTGACGTCTCCTACTCGGCCAACCAGGGCAGCCACTTCACCTCCGGCAGCTGGAACATGAACCAGCTCGATAACCAGTACCTCGATCTGGGCCTCGCCCTCCAGCAACAGGTGCCCAATCCCAACGCCGGCCGCGTCCCGGGCGCCCTCGGCGCCGCCACCATCACCCGCGAACAGTCCCTGCTGCCCTTCCCGCACTACCAGGGCATCGCGGTGCGCAGCCCGCGCATGGGTAACTTCAATTCCCACCTGTTCATCGTCAGCGTCGAAAAGCGCATGTCCAAGGGCCTGACGTTCATGTTCAACTTCACCGGCGGCAAGATCATCTCGGAAGGCCTCGGCACTCCGGTCGATTTCGGCGCCGTCGAACAGACCAACCTCACCGCTTACCAGGACGGGCGCTTTAACCGCCGCCTGGAGCGCTCCGTCGACCCCACCGACGTCTCCAAGCGCGGCGTTGTCAGCCTGCTCTATGAACTCCCGTTCGGCAAGGGTCCCGGCGCGCTCAACAAGCTCATCGGCGGCTGGCAGGTCAACACCATCGGTGTCATGCAGTCCGGCCTCCCCGTGGTCATCGGCGGCGCCAACAACTTCCGCGCCTCCCGGCCGAATTCGACCGGCGAATCCGCCAAAATCGACAACCCGTCGGCCGCCCGCTGGTTCAACACCGACGTCTTCGTCAACCCGCCCATCTACACCTTTGGCAACATCGGTCGCGCCCTGCCCGACGTCCGCGGTCCCGGCACCTTCAACTGGGACTTGAGCTTCATCAAGAACACCCGCGTCACCGAGCGGTTCAACCTCCAGTTCCGCGCCGAAATGTTCAACTTCATGAACAGCGTCAACCTCGGTCTCCCCAACGGCAGCTTCTCCCCCGGACCCAACGGCCGGAACCAGAGCGGCACCTTTGGTACGATCACTTCAGCGCGTGACGCCCGCAACATCCAACTTGGCCTGAAACTCCTGTTCTAACCGATGAAAACCCTACTTGCGATCCTCCTCGGAGCATCGGCCTTCGCGGCCGATGGTCCCTATGTCTCGGCCGGCTTCCTCACCATCCCGGCCGAGGTCAAGCTCGGCCCGATGTCCGCCGTGGAGGTGGACCGCAAAGGGAACACCTACGTCCTTCACCGGGGCGAACCGCCCTTGCTGTCGTTCGACAAAAACGGCAAGTACAAGGGCGGCTTCGGCTCCGGGGAATTCAAGGTGGCCCACGGCCTCCGCGCCGACAAAGACGGCAACGTCTGGACCACCGATAACGGCTTCCACATCCTCCGCAAATTCTCGCCCAAAGGCGAAGTCCTCGCCACCCTCGGCGAAAAGGGCGTGGCCGGCGGCGACGAGAAACACTTCCGTGCCCCCGACGACGTCGTCTTCGCCACCAACGGCGACATGTACGTCGCCGATAGCGGCAACGGCCGCATCGTCCGCCTCGACAAAAACGGCAACTTCGTCTCCCAGTTCGGCAAAAAAGGCAAAGAAAAGGGACAGTTCGCCACCGCCCACGGCCTCGGCATCGACGCCAATAACCGCATCTACGTCGCCGACCGCGGCAACCGCCGCGTGCAGGTCTTCTCCCCGGCCGGCGAATTCCTCGCCGAATGGGCCGGCTTCGGCAACCCGTTCGGGCTGCTCGTCGTCGGCAAGCAACTCATCGTCAGCGAAGGCGACATCAACAAAATGTTCCACTTCGATATCGATTCAGGCAAAATCGTCAATGAGTGGGGCGACCCTCAAACCCTCCAACTGCCCCACTTGATGTCCACCGATCGAAAAGGCAATTTGTACGTCGCCGAAGTGAACGGCAAGCGTGTGCAGATCTTCCGGAGAAAATAACCCCATGCTGCGTTTCGGATTGTTGCTGTTGCCCGCCGCCCTGCTCGCGCAGGCCCCCGCGCCGAAGAGCAACCACCAGGCCGCCGAAGAGTTCGAGCAGGTCCACAAGCCGCTCGTCCAGCCCGAGCGCCCCCGCTCCAAGGACGCCGCCGCGGCCACCGCCCGCATCGCCCGCCCGCTGCCGCCCGGCGCCGCCGCCCCGGTCGCCCGCCGTAACTTCATCGACCAGCACGTCTTCGGCCGCATGGCCGCCGACAAGGTCCCCCACGCCCCCCTCGCCTCCGACCCCACGTCCCCACATCCCCTGCGCCGCCGACGCACCGGCCGCATCCCCGCCCCCGCCGACCTTGCCGCCTTCCTCGCCGACCGCTCCCCCAACAAACGCGACGCCCTCATCGACCGCCTCACCACCTCCGACGCCTTCATCGACAAGTGGACCTACTACTTCGAGGACCTCTTTCGCGCCGGTGGCCGCACGGGCGCCGGCCTGAATCTCTTCCACTACTGGGTCCGTGAATGGCTCAAGCTCGACCGCCCGTATAACGAGGTCGTCACCGACCTCCTCACCGGCGTCGGCAAGTCCAGCTTCTCCGTCCCCGGCGCCCT
>CAYMTH010000423.1:0-5119 GCA_964393235.1 uncultured Solibacteraceae bacterium
GGCCTTGATCTCGGGGTAGGTCGCCCAGAAGGACGGGTCGTAGATGCGGTGGACGAAGGGCGGGCGGCCCGTGATGGGCTTGATGTAGATGTGCAGGGGGGAGCAGACTTCGCGGGCCTTGGCGATGATGGCCGGGAAGTCGACGGTGCCTTCGCCGAGCGGCACCCATTGGACGGCGACGCCGTCGGGGTGTTCGTAGACGACGGAATCGCGCAGGTGCAGGGTGAGGGCGTAGGGGCCGAGGACCTCGACGGTCTGCAGGGGATCCTCGAGCATGAAGACCGGGTTGCCCGTATCGAGGTAGCTGCCGACGAACTCCTTGCCGGCGGTCTCGATGATGGTCCGGTGCTCGCGGGCCTGCAGTTCCTTGTGCACTTCCACCGCGAGCTTCACGCCGGCGTCCATGGCCTGGGCGCGGACGGCGCGGAGCATCTTCACGGCCGTTTCCATGTGCTTTTCGATGGGACCGGGGGGAAGGCTGGCGCGGTCGGAGGCGAGGAGGGTACGGACGAGCGGAGAGCCCATGCCGGCGGCGCGCTCGATGTTCCGGCGCAGGAGCGCCATCTTGGCGTCCATCTCGGAGGGGTCCTTCGGCAGGAGGGAGCTGCCGCCGGTTTCGAGGTGCAGGCCGAGCTCTTTGGCGCGGGAACGAACCCAGCGCCAGTGGGCCGGATCGTCGCGTTTGGGATCCAGCGAATCCTGTAGGAAGATGGCGTCGAGGCGCTGGGCGGCGCAATAGTCGAGGAGCTGGGCGTCGTGCCAGCGGAGGGCCCGGAGACAGTACGTGTTGAGGCCCATCGGGATCGAGCCGGACAGGCGGGCGGCCGCCGGGACCGCCGTCAGGACACCGCCAAGGAATGTGCGCCGCTGCATTTCATCTCCAGTGATACCATCTTCAGCATGTGGCCCCGGGCTGTAGCTTTTTTAACGCTTCTCTTTATCCCTCTTTCCGCACAGGATCTGAAGATCAACCTAGGACCGGCATCCGGTTCCGTGCTGCAGCGCGACAATGACGGGCGCGCAGAGGTGAAGATCGCCGGGACGGCGCCGCGGGCGTCGGCCAATAAGTTTGTGGAAGCGCGCGTGCTGAACGACAAGGGTCAGCCGCTGACCGGTCTGGACTGGCTCGCGCTGGAGCGGGTGAAGGGGACATCGTGGTCCGGGACGGTGAAGAACATTCCGCAGGGCGGGCCGTACAGCCTGGAAGTCCGGGTGGCGGGCACGACGACGGTGGATTCGATCAAAGAGATTTTCGTCGGCGACCTCTGGCTGCTCGCCGGGCAATCGAACATGGAAGGGGTCGGGAACCTGATCGACGTGGAACAGCCGGATCCGCGTATCCGGGCGTTCGATCAATCCGACCGCTGGGTGGTGGCCAACGAGCCGCTGCACTCGCTGCCGAACGCGGCCGACCGCGTGCACTGGCGGAAGGGGCCGGACGGCAACCCGAAGAGGCTTGAGGGGCAGGAACTGGAGCAGTGGACGGCGAACCGGAAGAAGGGCGCCGGGCTGGGGTTGGCGTTCGCGAAGCTGATGCTGCAGCGGACGGGCGTGCCGATCGGGCTGCTGCCGTGCGCGCACGGCGGGACGTCGATGGACCAGTGGAGCCCGGCGTTGAAGGACAAGGGCGGCGACTCGCTGTACGGCGCGACGTACCGGCGGTTCCTCGCGGCGGGGGGACGGATCCGGGGCATCCTCTGGTATCAGGGCGAGTCGGATGCGAACCCGAAGGTGGTGGGGCAGTATGCCGAGAAGTTTGAGAAGCTGATCGCGGCGTTCCGGCAGGACTTCCTGCAGCCGGAACTTCCCTTCTACTACGTTCAGATCGGGCGGCACGTCGCCTATGTCAACCAGGCGGAGTGGAATGCGGTGCAGGAGGCGCAACGGAAGCTGGAATCGCGCGTGCCGAAGGTTGGGATGGTGCCGGCGGTGGACCTGACGCTCGACGACGGCATCCACATCAGCACGCAGGACCTGAAGAAGCTGGGGCTGCGGCTGGCGAACCTGGTT
Source organism: uncultured Solibacteraceae bacterium (assembly GCA_964393235.1). Classification (GTDB taxonomy): domain Bacteria; phylum Acidobacteriota; class Terriglobia; order Bryobacterales; family Bryobacteraceae. The sequence continues at coordinate 2,011 of CAYMTH010000423.1, forward strand.
TCGCACGACATGCACCCGGAGCTCGAGAAGTTCCGGCCGTACAAGCGCGGGCCTCGCCCGGTGAACGCGAAGCTGGAAGACAACGTGGTGCGGGTGCTGTTTGCGGAAGTCAACGGCAAGCTGACGACGCAGGGACGGCTGGCGGGCTTCAGCATCCACGGGCCGGACGGAGCGCCGGTGCCGGCGATCTTCCGGGCGCAGATCGATCCGCGGGACAGCAACGCGGTGGTGCTTTCGATCGGCGGGAAACTGCCGGATGGGGCGACGGTGCAGTATGCGGCCGGGCGCGATCCGTACGCGAACCTCAATGACGAACTCGACATGGGCACCCCTGCCTTCGGTCCTATCCCGATCGAGAAGTAAGCCGATCCGGCTGGTTTGGAACGACGCGTTGCGCGACGGCCGGCGGGAGGCCGTCGCGGGCGCGGATCTGCGCGGGCGGGTGATCCACCTGCACCCCTCGCTGCGGGAAGACGCGGCGGAGCGGGCGCGGATCCTGACGCACGAGCTGTTTCATTTCGCGTGGGTGCGGCTGGGGAATCCGCGGCGGGCGGAGTGGAAGGCGCTGCTCGAAGCGGAGCTGCGGGCGGGGGCGCGGGGGGAGTTGGGCTACAGCAGCCAGTGGCGGAAGGACGAGTTGCCGGCGCGGTTCGCGGCGTACGCGTGCGAGGCGTTCTGCGACACGGGGGCGTGGCTTTACTCGGGCTGCGAGACGCACGAGGAGTATACGCTGGCGCCGCGGTGGCGGGCGCGGCGCCGGGCGTGGTTCGCGGGGGCGGAGCCGTTCCGCGTTTAGGGAATGCGCTTGAAGCCGGCGGCCTGAAACTGGAAGCCGTGGATGCCGGCGCGCTCATAGTATTGCGTCGTGTTGTGGCTGACGCCGAGGAGGATCTCGTACTCGTGCGCGACGCCGAGATCGCGCAGATGGACGTGGAGCTTTTCCGAATCGGGGAACGAGACGTCCTGCGTGCCGATCAACAGGCGGATGGCGAGGTGGCCGAGGCGGTTGTAGTTCTTCTTCGCGAGCTCGAATACGTCATCCTCCTCGGAGTACCACTGGGCGAGCTTGGAGACCCACTTCTGCTGGTCCGAAGTGACGCCGAGGAAGAAGTAGCCGTCGAGGCGGATGCGGCCGTAGGTGCCGGCGATGGCGAGCACCGAACCGAACATCTCCGGGTACTTGAGGGCGAGCTTGAGCGAGCCGTTGCCGCCCATCGACATGCCTTCGATGGCGCGGCCGAAGGGGGCGGGGGCGGTGCGGAATTTGGAATCGACGAGGGGGATGAGTTCGCGGATGATCATGGTTTCGGCCATGACATTCTGCTGCACCCAGTCGCGGTACTCGCTGCGCTTGCCGCCGTTGGGGATCACCATGATGGTGGGCGGCATGAGGCTGGCGGCGATGGCCTTATCGAGCAGGGCGGCCTGGGCGAGGCCCTGCGATTCGTGGCCGCCGGCACCGTGGAGCCAGTAGATGACGGGATAGCGTTTGTTGGGGGACGATTCGTAGTCGGGCGGGAGGTAGATATTGAAGCCGACGTCGCGCTGCATGGCGGTGCTGCGGAAGACGTGGTGGGTGACGCCGCGGGGCGGATTCTGCGGCGGATTGACCCAGGTGATATCGAAGACGAGCGGCTCCCGCTGGGCGAAAGCCGTGAGGGAGAGGGCGAGGAAAAGAAGCGTCGCGCGCATCCGTAGATGGTGACACAGGCGGCGGGCGAGCCGCGATATACTCGCCTGCGGATGTTTGCCCGGATCCTACTCCCGTTCTTCTGCGCCGCCGCGATGACGGCGCAGCACAGCGACACCGCGCTGAAGAATCCTTTCCAATCGCCCGACGACCGCGCGCGCGGCGGCGCGTTTTACCGCTCGCAGTGCGCGAGCTGCCACGGCATCGACGGGAAGGGCGGCGCCTCGGGGCCGTCGCTGGCCTCGGGCAGTTTCCGGCACGCCTCAAACGACGAGGGGCTGTTCCGCGTGATCACGAAGGGCGTGGCGGGAACGTCGATGCCGGGGTTCTCGATGAACGGCCGGGAGATCTGGCAGATCGTCGCCTACGTGCGGTCGATGAGCATCGGGCGGACGGGGGGCGGGGCGAGCGGGGACGCGGCGAAGGGGAAAGAGCTCTTCGCGGCGTCGAAGTGCCTGGGCTGCCACTGGCTGGAGGGCGCGGGCGCGGCGCGGGGGCTGGACCTTTCGGCGATCGGGACGCGGCTGACGCCGGGCGAGTTGCGCACGGCGCTGATCGAGCCGTCGGCCGAGGTGGCGCCGGAGTACTGGCAGTGGCAGGCGGTGAAGAAAGACGGCACGGCGCTGCGGGGACAACGGTTGAACGAAGACACGTTTTCGGTGCAGATTCTGGACGCGGCGGGGCGACTGCGGGCGGTGGATAAGGCGGAATTGGAAAGCCAGTCCCTGGACCAGAAGTCGGGGATGCCGTCGTTTCAGGGGAAGTTGAGCGAAGCGCAGTTGAACGATCTGGTGGCGTACCTGGCGACGCTGAAGGGGGACGCGCGATGAGGATCGGAATCTTGCTGGCCGCGGCGGCGGCGCTGGGGGCGCAGGACGCCAACTGGACGACGTACCACGGCAGCTACGCGAGCACGCACCACAGCGCGCTGGAGCAGATTACGCCGGCGAACGCGAAGAACCTGGAGTTGAAGTGGACGTTTCAGGCGCAGTCGCTCGAGAAGTTCGAGACGACGCCACTGGTGATCGACGGCGTGATGTACCTGACGGAGGCGCCGAATACGATCGTGGCGCTGGACGCGGCGACGGGGCGGGAGTTCTGGATCTACGAACACAAGAACCCGGACGTGACGTACCCGTGCTGCGGGAAGGTGAACCGCGGGCTGGCGATTCACAACGGCACGCTGTACATGGGCACGGTGGACGCGAAGTTGATCGCGGTGGACGTGGCGACGGGGCAGTTGCGGTGGGAAACCGTGGTGGCCGACTACAAGCAGGGCTACGCGCTGACGCACGCGCCGCTGATCATCCGTGACAAAGTGCTGGTGGGCACGGCGGGCGGCGAGCTGGGCATTCGCGGTTTTTTGGCGGCCTACGACGCGAAGACGGGGCGGCAGCTGTGGAAGTTCAAGACCATTCC